>JANXSB010000098.1 GCA_025352865.1 Chthoniobacter sp.
CAGCAGCCCTTGCTGGAGCGCGGCGTGTTTCAGGAACTCGGCGGCGCGAGGGCTGTCGGCGAAAAGGCGGAGCGCGGCGACTTCCACGCGCTGGTTGGTCAGCGGGGCGCGCAGGGTTTTGAAGCCGGTCCAGCGCGTTTCATCGGCGGCGATGGCGAGGGGAAAGAAGACGTTGGCGAGCATTTCGGTGACGCGCGATTCGCCGACGAGGGCCATGCGTTTCGCGGCGGGCTTTGAGCTGACGGTGTAGTGGAAATCCCAGTACTCGTCGCCGAGCTTGGCGAAGAATTCGTGGATCGCCGCGGGCTCGCCGTGGTCACGGAGCGCGCGGATTTTCGGCCAGTGGCGGACGATCTCCGCGAGCGCGGCGAGCCGGCGCTGCGGATGGTTCACCGGGCGCTGCCCGCTCATCCGCCAGAGCTTCGGCGCGATTGCGAGTCGCTCGAACTCCGCGCGGCGCGGCCACCATTTTTCCCAAAGCCCGCGCAGATACGAGCGCGTGGGTGCGTCGAAGGCGGCGAGGTCGGTCGCGGGGAGAAAACCGCTCACGCCGAAGAGCAGCGCGGCGGCGTCGCCTTTGCGCAGCAGCCGCAGCGGGAGGCGCTGGGCGAGGAGGGTGAAAGGGAGCTTGTTGCTTTTGTAGCCGAGCGTCGCGGCGAGCGCCTGGAAGAGTGCCTCGTCCGCGCCGTGCAGCTCGACGAGCGTCGCGAGCGCGGCGGCTTTTTTCCGCAGCCGATACTGCGCGGCACCGAGCAAAACCTCGCGCGCATTTTCCTCCGAAAGCTCGCGCAGCGGCGCGCAGCACCGCCCCGGAATGGCCGCGGGCAAAGGATTCGGCGGCTCACCCGCGAGGCTGGCCACGTCGAGCAGAACCTGCGGCACATTGCGATGCCGCGCGGTGCGGGTGAAAAATTCGCCGCCGCCCGCGCGCGTGAAAACGTGCAGCACCACGTTTTCGTAATCGGGATTTTCCGCGTGCCCGTGCCGCTCCCAATCGCGCGCCTCGGGATCGAGTTCGATGCTCCCCCGCGCCGGCGCACCGCCGTCCAGCGACACCGCCGACTCCGCGAAATCCGGCCCCGCCTCGCGGTTCCACACGCCGAACTGCACCACCCGCGCCGTCCCGCCAGCGACCGTCCGAAACTCGCGCCCGAAATCCCCCGCGAACCAATGCGCCTGCAGCTCCATTTCCGTCAGCTCGCGCCGCGCCGGCTGCTCGCGCACGCCCGCGGGCAGCAGCTTCGCGTAGCGGTCGGCGGGATTCATCTCGGAAAAAGACGCGCGCTATTTTTTCACCGGAACCGGCGGCGGAGTCGCAGGTGCCGGCGGGGTCGCCAGCGATTTGAGCAGCTCAGCCGACGGCGATTTCGGCACCGCGGACGCCATGCCCAGCGCGAGCGTGAGCGCCTCGAGGTCGCGTTTCGCCGCGCGCAGCAGAAAAATTTCGTGGATCGCCACGCGCAGCGCGTCGTCGGTCTTGCCGTAGTACTCCCGCGCCAGCGCAAAGGATTCCAGCGCGGCCTTTGGGTCATCCGCCGAGACCTGAAGCAGGCCGAGCCCTTCGAGCATCACGCCGCTCCGCAGTTTCTTCCCGTCCTCGCGCATCGCGTCGTCGCCCTTCGCGCGGGTGGTGGAAAACCAAAGCTGCGCGCCTTTGCGATACTCCGCCCACTCGCCCGTGCGCGGCCGCTCATCGAGATCGAGCACGCCTTTGTACGGACGGTAGAGCGGGTCGCCCACGAAGGTCGTCATCCACGAAAGCGTGCGCTCGGACATGTAGGCGCTCTCGGCGAAGGTGAAGCCGGAGCGCAGGCGGTTGTGGAAAATGTCGAGCTGCGGCGTGAGCGCGAGATACGGCTCATAGACATTGCCGATCGTCGCCGCGGCACCGGCGGAAAGCAGCGGCCCGACCCAGTTTTGCAGCGGGTCGCGCACCGTCGCGCCGCTGAAGGAATGAATGTGGACGGCCACCGCGCCGCGCACGAACCGGAAGTCCGGGCGCACAAACGGCCCCGCCACGCGCTCCGTGTACCAGCCAAAATAGAGCGCCGCCTGGCGCATCGGGTAGTTTTCGGGAAACAGCTCCGGCCCGTTGTCCAGCACCACGGGCGAGCCGCGCCGGCGCGCGTCATGCGCCACGCCGTAGAGCCATTTGTCGCCCTCGGCGTAGCCCTCGGAGGCGATGTTTCGCGCGTCGATGTAGGCGATGCCGGCGAGCCCGTCCTGCTCCGCCGCGAGCGAGTCGGTAATCATGCGCCGCACAATCTCCGGCGTCGGTCCGTCGAGCCGCGCGACGAGCATGATCTCCGGATGGCGGAAATCCGCGGCGGACGAATAGCTGCGGTAATACGGGTTGTTCAGCGCGCCCGAAATCTGCCGCGTGTTCAGCCCGAGCACCGCCAGTTCCGAATCCACCGCCGCCGCGTTCACCGTCCCGACCGGCGCGGGCGAGGTCACACGGTCGCCGGGATATTTCGGGGATTCCGCGATCTTCAGCGGCACGCCGCGCATCAGCGCGATGAAACGGATCTTGTTCGACTCCACCGGCCCCAGCGGATTGTCCGGCTCGCGCAGCTTCCACCAGAAATTCGCGGTCATCGCCTTGCGCAGCGGCTCGGCGAGCGAGCGGTCGTATTCCGCGCGGCTGATCTCCTCGGTCTTCGCGCATTTCAGCCCGAGCACACGGTCTTTCGCGATCCCGCGTTTCTCCGCGTAGAAGCGCGCCAGCTCCGCCGAGTCCTTGTCGTTCTCGTTGAAAATCACGAGCGTCGCCGCCGCGTCCGGGTTCTCATTTTTCACCGCGTCCTCCGCGCGTCCCGCCGCCCCGCAAGCAAGCGCCAGAGCCAGTCCCGCCGCCACGGAGTAAACCTGAAATCTGAAACCTGAAACTTGAAATCCCATCACGTTTCGATCCTCATTCCGTCATACGCCACGCGCACACCCGCGGGCAGTTCCGCCTCGGTTTCAGCGTGCATCAAGTCGTGGCAAAGGTGGGTGAACCACGTCTGCCCCGGCTCCACTTTTTCCGCCAGCGCGAGCGCTTCCTGCACGTTCATGTGGGTCGGGTGGGGCTTGTGGCGCAGGGCATCGACGATGAGATGCCGCACTCCGCGGATTCGTTCAATCGCCGCGTCGGGCACGGTTTTGCAATCGCTCAGGTAGGCCGCCAGCGGCACGCCGCCGCGCGAGAAAAGATAGCCGTTCACCGGCGTGCGCCCGTGCTCCACCGGCAGCGGGGTCACCTCCGTCGCGCCGAGGGTGAACGGCCCCGCAATGACGTGCGGCACCGGCAGCATGTAGCCCGGCCAGCGGTTCTCCCCGTTGAACGCGAAGACAAACACGCGCTGCAAATCGCGCATCGTCTCCGCCGATGCGTGGACGGGCAGCTCGCGCCCGCCCTGGCAGAACACGCGCAGGTCATCGAAGCCCATGATGTGATCCGTGTGCGCGTGCGTGAACACGACCGCATCCACGCGCCGCACGCGCTCGCGCAGCGCCTGCGCGCGAAAATCCGGCCCCGTGTCCACGACCCACGCGGCTTCCGGCGTCTCGATGTAGAGCGAGGCGCGCGTGCGGGCATCGCGCGGATCGGGCGAGCGGCAGACCGCGCAGTCGCAGCCGATCATCGGCACTCCCTGCGAAGTCCCGGTGCCGAGGAAAGTGATCGTGAGTGCCGGCATGCGTTGGAGCGCGGACGCTAGCAGCCGGTGCCGCGTAGGCGAAAGGCGAAAGCGCGGATGGAAAAAACGAACTGTCATTCTGAGCGGAGCGGAGGCTTTGCGCAGCGAAGCCCCTGCCGCTCCCACTACGCTTCCCGTTTGTGCCCTTTCCGCGAACGCGATACGCTCCGCGGCGGCATGTCAGAAACCGAGACGAAATCCCGCGCCCCGCGCATCCCGAACCACGAAATGATCCGGGCCATCGGGCGCGGGTCGTACGGTGAAATCTGGCTGGCTCGCTCGCTCACGGGGACGTGGCGCGCGGTGAAGATCGTGGACCGGCGGACGTTTGAGAGCGACAAGGCCTTTCAGCGCGAGTTCGAGGGCATGTCGAAATTCGAGCCGATCTCGCGCGGCGATGCGGGCTTCGTGGACATCCTCCACGTCGGGCGCGAGGAGGGCGGGCATTTTTTCTACTACGTCATGGAGCTGGCCGACGACCACCTCGGCAGCGGCCCGATCGACCCCGCGCGCTATGCACCGAAGACGCTGAAGAGCGAGCTTTCGCGGCGCTCGCGGCTGCTCGCGGATGAGTGCGTGACGATCGGCCTGTCGCTCTCGAAGGCGCTGGCCGCCTTGCACGCGGAGGGGCTGGTGCATCGCGACATCAAGCCGGCGAACATCATTTTCGTCGGTGGCGAGCCGAAGATCGCGGACATCGGGCTGGTCGCGGCGAGCGGGCAGGCGTCGTACGTGGGCACGGAGGGCTACGTGCCGCCGGAGGGGCCGGGCAGCGTGCAGGCGGACATCTACAGCCTGGGAAAAGTGATCTACGAAATCGCGATGGGAAAAGACCGGATGGATTTTCCGGCGGTGAGCACGCGGCTCGCGGAGCTGCCAGACAAGGCGATGCTCATGCAACTCAACGAGGTGCTTTTGCGCGCCTGCGCAAACGATCCAGCCGAGCGCTACGCGACCGCGGAGGAGATGCACGATGACCTCCTGCGCTTGCGCGACGGGCGTCCGCTCGCGACGCGCATGCGGCGGCGGTGGCCGATATTTGCGGGCCTCGGCACAGCGCTGGCGCTCGTCGGCGCGGGCTGGCATTTTGCGCACACTGGCGCGGAGCGTGGCGGCGTGATGATCGAGACGGAGCCGCCGGGCGCGATGATCGTGATGGACGGGCGGATGCTGCGCGCGCCTGCGCAGTTCGCGGATCTGACGGTCGGAAAGCACTCCGCCCATGTGATGCTCAAGGACTACGAGCAGGTGGATGTGAAGTTCGACGTGCCGGCCAACACCGAAGCGCATCCGGCGAAGCTGCGGCTCACGCATTGTCGCGGCGCGGCGGAGCTGGCATCGGTGCCGGCAGGCGCGGAGTTCGAGCTGCGGCAGGGCGATGTGGTGATGAAAACGGGGACGACTCCGGCGGCGCTCGCGGAGCTGCCGACAGGCGAATATCAAGTGCTGATGAGGCTCGATGGGCGGGAGCAGACCGCGCCGCTGGAAATCACGCGCGATGAAAAGACGCCGGTGCAGATCGAATTCGCATCGGGCAAAATCGCCGTCACCAGCACGCCGCCGGGTGCGGAGATTTTTGCCGACGGAAAACCGGCCGGCACCGCGCCCGCCGAACTCGCGCTCGCGGAAGGCGCGCACGAGATCGTAGCGAAATACCGCACCTGGCCGGAGCAGCGGCGCACGGTGCCGGCGGAGCGTGCACAGACGAACGCGGCGGCGTTCGAGTTCATCGGCGGGAGCGTGAAGATCACAAGTTCGCCGGGCGGCGCGACGGTGTTCGCAAACGGCATGGAAGCCGGGCACACGCCGCTGCTCATCGAGGATCTCGAACCGGGCAAGGTGCGCTACGAGCTGCGGCTCGCCGGTTTCAAGAACCTGGAGGTCAGCGGCACGGTGCAGGCGGAGGGGCAGACGTTTCTGCCCGCGCGTTTCGTCACGCGCGCGGGGCCGGTGCGTGGGCTGCCGTGGGAGAACAGCCTGGGCATGAAGTTCGCCCCGGTCGGTGAGGTGCTCACCGGAATCTGGCCCGTGCGGGTGCGGGATTACGAGGCGTTTTGCGCCGACAAGGCGCGCGCGCGGCCGATGCCGGATTTCGCGCAGGACGGCACGCATCCCGTGGTGCGGGTGAGCTGGGAGGACGCGACCGCGTTTTGCGAATGGCTGACCGCGAAGGAACTCGCCGCCGAGCGGCTCGAAGACGGCCAGCACTACCGCCTGCCTACCGACGCTGAATGGAGCGCCGCCGCCGGCCTGCCTGACGAAGGCGGCGCGACGCCCGAGCAGCGCGACGGAAAAATCCGCGATTTCCCGTGGGGCAAGGCGTGGCCGCCGCCGCCGGGCGCGGGCAATTTTGCCGACGGCGCGACGAAGCGCGGCGCGGGCATTCCCGGCTACCGCGACGGCTTCGCACAGACCTCGCCCGTGGGCAGCTTCGCCGCGAATCGCGCGGGCCTTTTCGACATGAGCGGCAACGTCTGGCAATGGTGCGCCGACAGCTACAAGGGCGGCACTGCGGGCGCGCGCGACTGGGGAGTGCTGCGCGGCGGTTCGTGGGGCACGGCCGCGCCGGGCGAACTGCGCGCGTCGTATCGCAATGTGATCGATCGTTCGGAGCGCGATGTGATTTTCGGCTTCCGCTGCGTGCTCGTGCCGGGAACGGGGCTGTAGGTTTTGAATAATTACGCACACGTTGCATTCCGGCATTGCCACGCGGGGGCGAAAACGATTCAGTCTGCGCCCGTGCCGAAAAACCTCATCCGCTCGAAACACTTTCTCGCCGCGCTCGCGTGCGCTTTTTCCACGACCGGACTGGCCGATGAAATCGCGCCGCAACCGCTGGAAGTTGTCATCAGCGTCGCCGAGCAGAAGCTCGTAGTGCTCCGCGATGGCGGCGTGATCGGCAAGTTTCCCGTCTCGACCTCGAAGTTCGGGCTCGGCGATTCCTTTGGCAGTTACAAGACGCCGCTCGGGCATCTCAAGGTGTGCGACAAAGTGGGCGATGATTTTGCCAGCGGCACGGTCATCAAACATCGCGCCTCGACCGGCGAAGTGCTGCCGGTGAATGCGGCGGGCCGCGACCCGATCGTCACGCGGATCATCTGGCTCGACGGGCTCGACGAGCAGAACCGCAACGCCAAGGCGCGCGGCATCTACATCCACGGCACGACGGAGGAAAAGCGCATCGGTGCGCCGGTGAGTTGGGGCTGCATCCGCATGCGGTCGCAGGATGTCATCGCGGTTTTCAACGAGCTGCCGCTCGGCACGCCGGTGAACATCGTCGCCGAGAAACTGCCGAAGCTGCACAAGTACGTGCCGCCGCCGCCGCCGGTCATCATCGCGAGCAATGTGCCCGTGCCGAAAGTCGCGCCGGAGATGGCGGCGAAAAAAACCGACGCGCATGTGCATCTCGCGTCGAACACCAAGCCAGCGGGCGCCGGGCGCGTGAGCGAAATCGCGAGCGGGCCGGGGATGATTCCCGCCGATCCCGGCGCAGCGCAGGCGCTGAAAGGGAGCATCCTTTCCGCCGGTCTGCCGGATGCGGCGGGAGAGAAAGCCGGGCCGCAAAAGCAGGACAGCATGAAATTTCACTCATGGTCCGCTGTCTCGCTCCGCGATGCGACGAACGCCTCCGGTCCCACCGGCCCGCGCTAAAGTTTGTGCCAACCACCCTTCCGGAATTTTTCCAAATTACGGAACTCAGGACTTCGCGGACATTCCCTAGCCGCACCGCCGATTTCCACTCCTGTCACTCCAATGAAAACCCTCCTCCTCACCACCTGCTGCACCCTGCTCATGGCCGCCTCACTTTTTGCCGACGACGCGAAGATTTACACCATCCCGCTGAAGGACATCGACGGGAAAGACGCGACGCTCAAGACCTACGCGGGCAAACCGCTGCTCATCGTCAATGTGGCGTCGAAGTGCGGCTTCACGCCGCAATACACCGGGCTCGAAGCGGTGTGGCGCAAATACAAGGACAAGGGGCTGATGGTGCTGGGCTTTCCGAGCAATGACTTCGGCGCGCAGGAGCCGGGGACGAACGAGGAGATCAAGCAGTTCTGCGCGTCGAAGTTCGACGTGACCTTTCCGATGTTCGACAAAGTGCAGGTCAAAGGCGACGGCCAGAGCCCGCTTTACGCGGCGCTGACCGGCGCGGAGTCGCCCGTGCCCGGCCCGGTGAAATGGAACTTCGGAAAATTTCTCATCGGGCGCGACGGGAAAATCCTCGCGCGCTTTGACTCGAAGGTGACGCCCGATTCGCCGGAGCTGACGAAGGCGATCGAGGACGCGCTGGCGGCGAAATAGAAAATCCCCACGCCGTCATGCTGAACGGAATTCGCGGTGGGCAGGCGGGCGGGAATGAAGTGAAGAAGCGCTGACCGGCAAAGACCCTGATTGCAGGGAAGTGAGTAAAAGTGAAGCCGTTTGTCCTGCATTGGTCAGGCGTGATTCATTCACGTTAGCGGCACATTTTCCGGGATGAAATGCAGGCGTGCCATTCGCGGAAAGGCTTTCA
>JANXSB010000195.1 GCA_025352865.1 Chthoniobacter sp.
TGGTTCTTGTCGCCGAGATCGAAACGATCCAGCGGATCATACCCCACCGAATATGCGCCCGACGCGCCCTTACACGGATTGGGCAGCCAAAGCGAAGTGTAACCCGCCTCGGCCACCTCCGGGATGCGCCGCTCGATCTCCTTCCACGACGTATTAAAATACTGGAGCACCGCCTCGCCGCGCACCCGCGGAGGCAGGGCGAAAGCGGACAGCAGCGCGGCGAACGCGAGCAGGAGTCGGAGAAAGCGGGACATGGCGGGGAAAGGGCGCTGGTGGCAGGTCGATATTAGCATCGCCTCCGCACCGGCGTATGAAGTTTTTTCCCCCGCCGCCCCGCCCGGAGAGAATTCTCCCATTGCCGCGACCTCCGGGAACTGCTTCCCTCGAAACAAGCCCGTCTTGGCGTGACCGCGAACTGCGCCATTTTACCTTCGGGTGGAAGCCTCCAACTATGAACTCACGCCTTTTCCTCGTCTCGTGCGGCCTTCTCCTGCTGCCGGGGCGGTTCGCCCGCGCGGCGGACGGTCCCTTGCAAGCGCGCACTTGGGATTTTGAAACGACCATTCCCAGTGGCGGCTACCGCGCGCAGAAAGCCATTGATCTGGAGGGCGATTGGAGTCCGAAGATCGAGCGCGGCGCGGTGCTCGATGGTATCGAATTCCACGGGCGCGCGCTACGCCGGCCGACTTCCGCACCATCGACGAAATCGCGCGCGCCCTTCCGTCCGGAATCGAACTCACGAAGGAGGGCCAATTCAATGTGGCAGGCGTGACCGCCGCGAACGAATGGCTCGCGAAAAACGCCACCAGCCGGACCGCTGCCGTGCGGCTGATGGTCGAGGAGATGCAGGCGACCAAGGACGACGGCTATGCCTTCAGAATCACCGGGCAGCAACAGGCCATCAACGTCCGCGGAACGACAGTGCCCGCGCATTTCGTGGCGCTCTTTCGCGCAGGCCCGGCGGGCGCGCTGGCGGGCGTGACAAAAAACCGGGATATCCCCGTCCGCGGCGTGGTGCAGAAGGCGGTCATCGAGGGCCAGGGCCGCACGCTCGCGCTGACCGTCACGCTCGGCGAAGCCCAGACGCCCTAGCCGGAGAGAGCCAAGGGAGCCCCGACCGTCACGGAGCCATCGCCGGGACCGACTGGAGATAGTGCAGGTTCAGGCTCACCGTTTTCCCAAGCTGACGGGCCGCCAAAGATCGCGCTTCTGCGCGCGGCGGAGACAGCCTAGCCTCCGCGCTTTTCCGATGCCCGAGCCCCGCCCTTTGACCGAACGCTTCGCCGCCGTGGGCGTGCGGATTTTCCAGCATCGCCTGCACGTCGGGCTCGCCGCGGTGCTGCTCGCGGCGTTGGTTTTTCGACCGCGCAATTTTTTCGGCGCGCACCAAATGGCGGGCAACATCGGTTCGCTGCTGCTCGTGCTCGCGGGGCTCGGGCTGCGCGCGTGGGCGGCGGGCTGCGCGGGCGGACACACGCGGCGCGCGACCATCGAGGCGCCGCGGCTTTCGACGGGCGGGCCGTTCGCCTATGTGCGAAATCCCATTTATCTCGCGAGCATCATCCTCGGCCTCGGCATGGTCGGGCTGCTCGGCGATCCGGTGATGCTCGCGCTCTACATCGCGGTTTTCGTCTTTCTCTACACCGCCATCGTCCCCGCCGAAGAGCGCTTCCTCCGCGGGCAATTTGGCGACGCCTACGCCCGCTACTGCGCGCATGTCCCGCGACTGCTGCCGCGGCTGCGTCCGTGGGCGGAAGCGGAGCAGCGCCCGTTCGACCGCGCCGCGACGGTGGGCGATGCGCGGCTCGCGCTCCTCCTCGTGGCGATCTACGCGGGCCTGCACGGCGCGGCGTGGATGCGGATGTCGTGGCTGGGATTTTAAGCCTCGCCGTTTTGGCCGGTGGGCAGGCGCACGATGATCGTCGTCCCCACGCCGTACTTGCTCTCCGCCGTGACCGAGCCGCCGTGCGTTTGCACGATGTGCTTCACGATCGAGAGGCCGAGTCCGGTGCCGCCCTGCTCGCGGGTGCGGGCTTTGTCGGCGCGGTAAAAACGCTCGAAAATATGCGGCAGATCGGCGGGCGGAATGCCGAGGCCGCTGTCCTCCACGCGCAGCTCGATCTGCGCGCCGACCGCTGATGCGCGGAGACAAATCCGCCCGCCGGGCTCGGTGTACTTCACGGCGTTTTCGAGCAGGTTGTTGAGCACTTGTTCGAGCCGCAGCGGGTCGGCGAAAAGCGGCGGCAACTCCACCGCGACATCGAGCGTGAGTGCGAGATTCTTCTTCGCGATCTTGCTCTCCCAGTCCTCGCTCACTCCGTGCAAGAACTCCGCCACGTCGATTGGCTCCGGGTGCAGCGTCTCCTGCCGCGACTCCAGCCGCGCGAGGGTGAGCAGGTCTTCGAGCAGCGCGTTCAGCCGTTGCGAATGCTTGTCCATAATGGCGAAAACCCCCGCCTGATCCGTGCGCGACATCTCCGGGTCGTCGCGGAGATTTTCGAGAAAGCCGTGGAAGATCGAAAGCGGTGTGCGCAGCTCGTGTGAGACGTTGGCCACGAATTCGCGGCGCACGTCCTCAAGTTGCTTCAGCCGCGTGATGTCGCG
>JANXSB010000210.1 GCA_025352865.1 Chthoniobacter sp.
GCGCACGACCGCACCGGCCGCGAGCGGCGCGGTGATCGTCACCGGCACCGCTGCCGTGATGATGCCACCCACCCGCGACCAGACTACATCTTCCGCCGGCCCTCCCGGGGCCTGCGCGGTACTTAGGCTGGTCTTGGTTCCCGGCGTCGCGGGCTGGAGATAGCCGAGGGTGCGCGCCGCACCTTTCTCCCCATAGGAGATGTCCTGATATTGCTGCCCGTAGGTGAACTGCGTCGCAATCGTGACCCCGTCCGCTTTGATCAGGGCCAGGTAGCCGCCCGACTTGGGCAGGGTGAAATTCGTGTGCAGCAGCGCAGGGTTGGACGTGCGGTTTTTCCCCGACGCATAGACGACGAGGTAGGAGTAAGGCCCCATCGATACCGACGGAAAAGTCCACATCGAGTTATTACCCACCGTCTTCGTGAGCCGCCAGCCCGCCAGGTTCACCGTGGCATTCTGCCCGTTGTATATCTCGATCCAGTCCGACGAATCCGTGTCCTCGTCCTCCAGCGTGCTGTTGTTATCCGCCATGAATTCCGAGATCACCGGCCCGCCCGTCTCCACCGGCTGCTCGATCACGGTGGTCATCACCACGTCATCGAGAAACATGTCCATCGTGCTGGACGGCTCATTGCGCGCGGTAAAGGCGAACTTGTTTCCCGCGAGGGGCACAAACCCCGGAGTCGGCAGATCGGTGAAAATCGCCACGCCGTCATAGGTCACATCGAGCCCGTTGAAGTCCCAGTGGATCGCCACCGTGCGATAGGTCTCGTCATAGGTAAAAGTGCGCGGCGAGTTACCCACACTCACGCCGGCGCAGAAGACCTCGATCGACGGCACATCGCCTCCGCCGTTGTTGTAAATGTCCCACGCGATCGAGAGGCCGCCGGTCATCACAAAGCCGCCCTCGCCGGTGCCGTTGCCCGTGGTGGGAACCGCCCCGAAATTCAGCGACCAGCCCGCGCCCGGCACCGCGCCCGCCGACTGCTTGTTCATCTTCACCTTGAAGGTTGCATCGAAGGATTGGATGGGTTTCGTCGGATCGAGGTCGGGCAGCCGGTAGGCCGCCGAGTTGCCGCCAAACCCAGTCGCCATCATTTGCAGCGCATTATTTCCCGCCGCGATCTGCTGGACACTCGTGGTGATCGTCCCGGCGGAAGCGCTGATCGTCGAGCCATCGCCGAGCGACGTGGTACCCACCGCGGCCGCGTTGAAATTCTGCGAGTAACTGCCGCCCAGCGCTTCCGCTCCGGCAAAGACCACGGCAATGAACATGGCGAACAGCCGCGCGCAGCGGCAGAGGGTGGAAAGGGGATGCGGGGTCATCATGAGGGGTGGGGTATTTCGCCGTAAACTATCCGGGACAGAGACATCCGCAAGGCGGACTCTGTGCCGCTGCCGGGAGAGGTGATCCGTGAAAATCACTCGCAGTTTCGGAACGACGGGAAAAAACGCGCTCGCCCCGGCCCGCCCGCGCTGCTAAAGCCCGCGCTGCACCCGCATGAACCACCTCTACTTCGGCGACAATCTCGGCGTCCTCAAAGAGTCCATCGCCACGGAAAGCATCGACCTCATCTACCTCGACCCGCCGTTCAACTCCAAGCGCGACTACAACCTCCTCTTCAAATCGCCCAAGGGCCACCAGAGCGAGGCGCAGATCACCGCGTTTGAAGACTCCTGGCATTGGGGCGAGCAGGCCGAGCGCGAGTTCGACGAACTGGTGCATGCGCCCAACACCGACGTGTCCGAGATGATGCAGGCGCTCCGCCGTTTCCTCGGCGAGAACGACATGATGGCCTACCTCACCATGATGGCCAACCGCCTGCTCCAGCTCCACCGCGTCCTCAAACCCACCGGCTCGCTCTACCTCCACTGCGACCCCACCGCCTCGCATTATTTGAAAATCGTCCTCGATGGCGTCTTCGGGAAAGCGAATTTCCGAACCGAGATAAGTTGGAAAAGGCAGAGCGCGCACAACGATGCCAAGCAGGGGCGCAAGCAGCCGGGTAATATCCGCGACGTAATCTTTTTCTACACGAAATCCGACGAGTGGACATGGAACTGGCAATACAGCAGCTACGATGAGGATTACGTGACCAAGTTCTATCGGCATGTTGAGGAGGAAACAGGGCGGCTTTATCAACTCGGCGATCTAACTGCACCGGGAGGCGCATCGCCTCAAAAGAAAAATCCACATTATGAGTTCCTGGGAGTAACGCGTTACTGGCGGTTCAAGAAAAAGAACATGCAAGCAATGTATGAGCGTGGTGAAATCGTCCAAACAAGCCCCGGCTCTGTTCCACGCCATAAGCGCTATCTCGATGAAGCTCCCGGCGTCTCAATCCAAAATGACTGGGATGACGTCCTACCTGCTTCTGGAAAAGAATCCCTCGGCTACCCCACGCAAAAGCCCCTCGCTCTTTTGGAGCTTATCATTTCCTCCAGCAGTAACAAAGGCGACGTGGTGCTGGACCCGTTCTGCGGTTGCGGCACGGCCGTTCACGCCGCGCAAAAGCTTAATCGCCAATGGATCGGCATAGACATCACGCACCTCGCCATTTCGCTCATCGAGAAACGGCTCAAGGATGCCTTCGGCGCTAAGTGTCAGTTTGCCGTCCACGGCACGCCCAAAGACCTCGACGCCGCGCGCAATCTTGCCACGCGGGACAAATACCAGTTCCAATGGTGGGCCGTGTCGCTCGTGGAGGCGCAGCCCTTCCAAGGCAAAAGGAAGGGCGCGGACGGCGGCATCGACGGCCTGAAATTTTTTCACGACGTGGACAAGGCCGGGGCGCGCAAAATCGTGGTGAGCGTGAAAGGCGGAGGGAACGTGGGGCTTTCGATGGTGAAGGACCTCATCACCACCGTGACGCACAACCAGGCGGAGATCGGTCTCTTCATCACCCTCGCCGAGCCCACGCAGCCGATGATCGCCGAGGCGGCGAAGGCGGGCTTTTACACCAGCGCCACGGGGAAGAAATATCCGCGCCTGCAAATCCTCACCATCGAAGGTTTGTTATCCGGCAAAGAACGC
>JANXSB010000310.1 GCA_025352865.1 Chthoniobacter sp.
GACCGTCAGCCCCTCGGCGCGGATGCCGGCGGCTTGCAGATAGCTCACGGTTCCGTCCGGCTGCACCGCCACATCGTTGCGCAAAAACTCGGGCCTCCCGTAAAGCGCGAAGCTCATCAGATCGCCCGGCCCGAGCGTGTATCGCTCGCGCCACGAAGGCGCTGCCGACACTTCCTCAGCCGCAATGGCGACGGAGCACAGCACGAGGAAAAGCAGCGCGATGCTCCTATTTCGCATGCACGTCGCTTTGGCCGCAGGGCGTTTCATTCAGCACGAGCGCGCCGCACGGCGACAGCGCGCTGTGCCGGAAAAGCGCCGCCTGCTCTTTCCAAAACCCAACCTCCGTGCGGTGCAGCGGCACGAGCACGAGCGGCGCGTGGAGGCAGCGTGCGAGCGTGGTCGCAGGCTCCTGCACCGGGCCCGCGAAGCGCACCCACACATCACTGCCGCGCGCCAGCCGCACCTCGATCCATTCCGCAAACTGCCGCGCCTCGTGCAGCGAACAATTTTCAATCGGACGATGAATCATCGCAAAATCGCCGGCGTCGTCCGTGATGCGCGGCAGCTCCGCGAGCGCGGGCAGCGGGCTCGCGCCGCAGTCCACCACGAGCAGACCGGGCAGGAGCTTGCGCGCCTCGCCGAGCATCATCCGCCAGAAATCGTTCTCGCTCTCGTCGAGCGCCGGCGACCAGACAGCCCGCGCCTTTCGGCCACCGGGCGCACAGCCAATCCATCGCGCCCACACTTTTCCTCCCAATTCCGCCGCATCATCGCCTCCGCCGCCCGCGGCCAGCGCGCCGAGCAGCGGCACACCGAGCGTCTTCGCTGCCTCGCCGCGCGTCCGCAATTTCGGATCGCGAAATCCCACGAGCAGCACCGCGCCCAGGCCGCACATCGCGCCGCCGATCAGGCCGCCGATTCCATACACCGCCACCTTGAGCGGCTTGCGCTTGGTCACAATGTTCTCGATGTCGGCGGGCGCAAAGACGCCGTAAAATGCGGGCGGGTTTTCCTCGAACAGCCGGACCTCCTGGAGACGGCTCAGGAGCAGCGATTGCGCGGTGCGGAGCGTCTGTTTTTTTTGCAGCATCTCCATGATCTGCGAAGTGTCCACGGGCGTGTCGTGGTATTGATCGCGCTTTTTTTCCAGCTCCTGAATCTGCCGCTCCACGGCATCGCGCTGGTTCTCCAGCTCGACCATTCGCAGATACAGCGCGTTGCTCACGAACGTCCCGGAAAGGCTGTTCACATCCGTGCCGCCGACCGGTTTTTCAGGCGCTTTCAGCCGCGCTTCGAGAGCCGCGACTTTTTCCTGGCGGTCGATGACCAGCGGATTCGTGTCCGTGTAGCGCGTGCGAAACTGATCCAGCTCCGCGCGCGCCGTGCGCAGTTCCTCGGTTAGCGGCGTGAGCTGCTGCAGCTCCGCTTTCACGCCCTCGATCTTTGAAGTCACCGACTGCAATTCCGTGCGCGCCGCGTCGAATTTCGTCTCCGCTTCCGCTTGTGAATGCAGATAGCCATCGACCTGCGCATCCGCGACCATCAGCCGCTCGCTGCCCGTCAGTTTCATCGTCGCCTTATCGAGCTGCTCGAGTTCGCGCTGGTTGTTTTCGAGCTGTGTCTGGAGCACGAGGCGGATCGAGCGGCTGTCCTGCGACTGCATCTCCCCGGTGAAGCTCACGACTTCATCCGTCCACACCTTCGCGAGCGCCACGGTGGCCTCGGCGCTCTGGTAGCCGGAGAGCGTGAGCGTGACGAAGTCGGTGATCTTGTCCTCCTTCACCAAGATCGACGTTTTCAAAAGATCCGCGGAAATGCCGTGGCCGAATCGCCGCGCCACGCGCTCCAGCACATTGGGCGAGCGCGCCGCGCTGGCCAGCGTCGCCGCGGTGAAAACGCGCGGCTTGTAGGGCTCGCCATTGATGCCGAACTGGAACGTCGGCTGGGTGTAGCGCTTGATGAGTTCCAGCGAGACTTCGTAGCGCGTCTTCGCTTTCAGCAAACCGACGCCGAGCGCGAGCACGAGCCCCACCGCCGCACCGCGCCACAGCCAGTGCCGATGCCGCCGCACCGCACCGATAAAACGCTGCGGATCAAACGGCAGGGAACTCGATCCATTTCCGCCCGCGGCCGGAGGCGACGCAGCGCTGTCCGCAGCGGCAGCATCGTCCGGCGACCACTCCCGCACGGGTTCCAACCGTGCGAGGGTGCTGGTGGACAAAGGGCGGAGTGGATTCGGAGCGGAAATGGGCGGGCGCAGGTTTGGAACGGCTTCGGTGGTGTCGAAGCTGATTTAGCAATGCGCATGCCTCGCCTCCGGCAGAGTGCGTC
>JANXSB010000392.1 GCA_025352865.1 Chthoniobacter sp.
CGGTTCGACGAGCGCAGCGCGGCGCTGGATTTCCGCGCCTGGCCGATGCCGGAATAGACCGCCGAAAGCTGCGCGAGGCCGTAGTTGTAGCTCGGATCGGCGGGCGTGGTCTTGAGCCACAGCGGCATCAGCGAGTTGAACTTTTTGAAATGCGGAATCGGTTTGCCGAAATTCGTCTCGTAGCGGTCGTAGCCGAAAGGCGTGATGCCGCCCTGGCTATCGCCCGGCGGCACCACCGCGCCGCTGAGACCTAGTTCCTGACCGGGAAAAATAAGCGGCACGCCGTCGATGGTCGAGTTTGCCGCGTAGCGGAGCAAGGCGTGGAAAGGATCCTGATAGTGATCCTCGTCGTGCGAGCTGGTGTTTAGCAGCACCAGTGCCTGGCCGTAGGCACTGCGGCGCGCTTCGTAGATGTTGCGGAAGTCATTCGTGATCGTCGCCGCGTGCAGCGGAAAGACGATGTTCTCATTCAGGATGTCGAAGTGCCGCGCGCTGCGGAAAGTCACCGCACCGCCGTCGAGCGACTCGGCCATGAAAACGAAGTTCCACTTCCGCGTGCGCGTCTTGTTGATGATGTATTCCCAGCACTGCGGCGGCAGCCCCTGGCCAAAGTCCGCACGCAGCGCATCGATGCCCGCCGTCGAGTTCAGCGCCGCGCCCGCCACGTTCGCCGGGTAGCCCGTTTGCGTGAGCCAGAACTGGAGATACTCCGCAAAGTAACGCCACACCTTTTGCGTGATCCCGTCGAAGTGCCCGTCGCCCACGGTGCCTTCATTGCCAATGCTGTAGTCGAACCAGTCGCCCTCATTGTTATAGTTACCCGACTGCCCGCTGTTCGGCACGAGCGCGGCGTAACGTCCGAAATACACGTCATGCACATCGGTAAATTTCGCGAAGTCGTACCGATCCGGCGCGACCGCGATGCTTCCAGCATCGAATGCGCGCATGTCGTAAGCATCCGTGCGCGAGTAGATGCGCGCCTCAACATTGCGGATTTCCGTTGCGGCTGATGTCCCTCCATTTCCCCACAAGGTCTGCCCCGCCGCCGCCAACTCGCAATCGTAACTCGTGTGATTGAACGGCGCATCCAGCATCACACTCACACCCGCCGCGTCCGCCGCGCTCACGAAACTTTGAAACTCCGTCATCGCCTGCGCGCGGCCCGCCGCCGTGTCGTTGGTCGCCGGCGTGCCGCCCGGCGCAAAGGCTTTCGCCATCAGCGGCATGACCTCAAAAAAATTCTTCACCGCGTACGGCGAACCCACCTCGAATGGCTGGCCGGTGTCGGGATCGGTCTGCCGCCCGGCGATGCCATTCGGGTGCATCGGCTGGAACCAGATCATATTACCGCCGAGGTCCTTCACGTATTGCAGATTGAATCTCGGCCCGCCCGCCACGCCGCCCGCGAGATCGCCAAACGTCCCGCGCTGCGCCGAGCCCGTGCCCGTCGCGATGATCGTCAGCGGATTCACCTCGTAGAGCTGAATGTCGCGCGCGGCTTTTGGCGACACGACAAGCGCATGGGCGCGGAAGCACAGGTCGCCAAATGGATCGGTGTAGTAGCGGTAAGTCCCCGGCGCATCGCCATTGAGCCGGTAGCGCGCCGTGAGCCGGTAAGCGCCCGTCTTCTGCGCCTGAAGCGTGAGCTGATACCCACCCGTCACGAGACCCATCGTATAAGCCTTGTAGTAATTCCCATCATTGCCCGCCGGGATGCTATTCCCGTTCGGCGCCTTGATCCCGTCCTCGATCCCATCGCCATCCGCATCGAGCTGCGCGCGGTCGCGGCGGTTGAGATTCGTGAAAACCTCGCACGTCTCCACACCGAGCGTTTGCGGGTCAAAAAACACCGTCACCGGAATCGAGTCCGCCGCGATTTCATCCACGTACAAATGCGTCGTCGTGTAATTCCCCTCCACCTCGCTCGCCGTCACCCGCACCGCCGAGCCTGCGGAGATTTTCAACGAACTCGCCAGCAGCGAACCGGCGAAAAAAAGCGCCACGCAGAGCGCGAGGAAAGTCTTCATGGGAGGCATCCGCCCACTCTCGCCGAAACCCGCGCGCGGGCAAGCAAAGCCCGGCGTATCAGAAACTCACCGACAAGCGCAGCGCCGCGAGATGCTCGCTGCGCCCGGCGCGGGCGAGGTGCTCCTCGTAGTCGAGGAGGATTTGCGTGCGTTCGCCGATGGCAAAATGGAGCCCGCCGCCGAGCGCGAGGAAGTCGTCGCCGGGCGCGGCGGTCTGGCCGTTGAGCGCGAGGCCGCCGGTGCGGTGCAGCGAGCCGTTGCCGCCGACGGCGAAAAGCGGCGAGTCCACCAGCCCCACGCGCACGCTTTCGCGCCCGTCGAGATTTTCCCGCTGCCAGCTCGCGCGGAGCTGCCAGGTCACCGCGCCGAAGCTCACGGGCACGCGCTGCGATGCCTGCCAGCCCAGCTCGGTGCGGAGCGAATCGTAGCCCTGCCCGGCCACCCGCGTGTTTTGCGCGCCCGCGCCGGTCTCGGTGTAGCCATCCAGCGCGCCGTGCGTGTAGCCCACCGCCGCGATGGGGCCGGTGACGACCGGGCCGAGGTGGAAATTCCAGCCCGTGTGAAACTGCACCGTGTGGTGCCGCGCGTGCGGCGTGGCTCGCGCCGTCGCGCCGAAAAGCGTGTTG
>JANXSB010000395.1 GCA_025352865.1 Chthoniobacter sp.
TGCGCGAGGACGGAGCTGTCGATGAACTCGACCATGGAATGCACGATGGACTGCGGGTGGACGATGACTTCCACGCGGGCCATCTCGACATCGAAAAGCCAGCGGGCCTCGATCATCTCGAGGCCTTTGTTGAAGAGCGTCGCGGAGTCGATGGTGATCTTCGCACCCATCGTCCAAGTCGGGTGTTTGAGCGCCTGCTCGACGGTGACATGCGCGAGCTGCGCGGCGGGCATTTGGCGAAAGGGGCCGCCGCTGGCCGTGAGGATGAGGCGGCGGACTTCGCGGGAGTCGCGGCCTTCGAGGCACTGGAAGATGGCGTTGTGCTCGCTATCGACGGGCAGGACTTTCACGCCTTTCCGCCGCGCGGCGTTCATCACCGCTTCGCCGGCCATGACGAGGATTTCCTTGCTGGCGACGGCGATGTCTTTGCCCGCCTCGATCGCCGCGAGCGCGGGCCGCAGGCCGCCGGTGCCGACGATGGCAATGAGCACAAGATCAGCCTCGGGCAGCGTGGCGAGTTCGACGAGCCGCTCGACGCCGTCCGGGCCGCTGGAGATGGCGAGTTTCGCGTGGGGAAAATCCTTCGCGGCGGCGTGGAGTTTGTCGGCGTTGGAATGCGCGGACATGCCGACGATTTCCATGCGCTCAGGGATGTCGCGCGCGACCTTCTGCGCGCTCTCGCCGATGGAGCCGGTGGCTCCGAGGATGACGACGCGACGCTTTCTGGGTAATGTAGGTGAATGCAAGGCCATGTGGAGTTGCCGGGCGCGCAGACTCGGCACGCCAGCCGAGATTGGCAAGCACAGGTAACGCGTAACGCGGTGTGCGAAAAGCGGGAGAATTTTCCTTGCCAATCTGCCCGCCGGGCTGCCAGTCTCCGCGTCGTTCTCCCGCGGTTTATGACTCTGCCTTTTCATCTTCATTGCAATTCGCCCGTTCGCTGTCGGAGCGTCGGAGCGTCGGAGCGTCGGAGCGTCGGAGCGTCGGATATATGGTGATGATGCGCGGGGTGGTTTCTTAGGCGGTTTGCGGTGCGGGGGGGGTGATCTTTCGTGCCGGAAGGTGCATCTCCAGCGCCGGGGGATGAATCTCCAAAGGCGGGAGAGCGATCTGGCGCGATTGGAGATTGATCTCCTGCGGCGGAAAGTCGTGGCGGAGCCGTTGGGGATGAATCTCCAGCCTTTGGAGATGCGTCTCCAGTCGTTAGAGACTGATCCCCAGCCCTCGGAGATGCATCCCCAGCCGTTGGAGATTGATCCCAAATCATTGGAGAGGCCTCTCCAGCCTCTGGGGATGGGTGGTTTTACTCTGAAAACCGCGCTTTTGGGCCGGAAAGACGGCTCCCGAGGGGCCGGGCTGCCCTTTTCCACACCATGCAAACGCTCCACTGGGATTCGATCAATCCTTTCACCGGCCAGCCTTTTACCTGGGATGACCAAAATCTCCGGTGGGGCTACTACCTGGAGCCGGGTGATCCCGGCTTCGTGCCCTACCCCGCAGTCAACCAACCACCCCAGAAAACCAAACGCATGAAACGCCAGACCTATTATCCCACCAGCACCCCGGAGCAGATCGTTTGGCTGGAAAATTTCCGCAACAAGCTCGCCACCTATCAGGCCGCGCTCGCGCTCACCGCCGGGCAGGTCACGGCGGCGGTGGCCGATGCGCGCTGGCTTATCTATGTGCTCGGCTCATTCCTGCCGGCGGTGCGCGCCTACGCGGTGGCCTGCACGAATGCGGCCACGGCGGCGCAGAGCGGCACGGATGCGGGCGCGCAGGTGCTGCCGGTTTTCACCGCGCCGACGCCGCCCACCGGGGTGACGCCGGCGGTGCCCGGTGCGCTGAACCGCATCTTCGCGCTGGTGGCCACGATGAAGGACCTGGCCGCCTGCACGGCGGCGATCAAGAGCGACCTGCGCCTGGTGGGGCCGGAAAAGCAGGGGCCCGACCTGGCGACCATCGCCCCGGTGCTCACGCTGAAGCTAGTGGGCGGCAGGGTGGAGGTCGGCTGGGGCTGGCAGGGCTTCAGCGCGTTTCTCGACCTGTGCGAGATCGAGGCCGACCGCGGCACGGGCGGCTGGGCGCTGCTGACCTACGACTCGACGCCGGATTACACCGACACCACCCCGCTGCCCGCCACCGCCGCCAAATGGAAATACCGCGCCATCTACCGCGTGGGCGATGCCCGCGTGGGCGTGTGGAGCGCGGAGGCGAGCATCGCGGTGGGGGGATAGCGAGCGAGCGCTTTTTTTCAAACCGCAAAAAACTACCAACCACCAAACATCATGAAGAACATCACTCTCTCAAAATATCCCCTCGCCACCCTGGGCCTGCTGCTGCTCGCCCTCGCTCCCGCCCGCGCGGCGGATACCATCCTGCACAACTTCACCGGCGGCAGCAGCGATGGGGATCGTCCCGGCGGCGGCTCGCTGACCCTCTCCGGCTCTACGCTCTATGGTACGACACATTATGGCGGCAGCAGCGGTGAGGGCACGGCCTTCAGCATGAACACCGATGGCACCAGTTTCACTCTGCTCCACGCTTTCGCAGGTGGCGACGGGGAGGATCCCAATTCACTAACCCTCTCTGGTTCGAAGCTCTATGGCACCACGAATATTGGAGGAGGCGGAAACAATGGCGGCGGGGGCACGGTCTTCAGCATGAACACCGATGGGGCTGGCTTCACCGTGCTCCGCCATCTCGATAACGGCGGCGGTCAAGGTGGAGATCTTCCAGTAGGTTCGCTGACCA
>JANXSB010000557.1 GCA_025352865.1 Chthoniobacter sp.
CGTGGCGCAGCTTGGCGTCGAGTGCGGAAAGTGGTTCGTCGAGCAGCAGCACCTTGGGCTGGCAGACGATGGCCCGCGCGAGAGCCACGCGCTGCCGCTGGCCGCCGGAAAGCTGCGCCGGCTTGCGACCTTCCATGCCGCCGAGCGCCACGAGCGCCACCACGTTCTTCACGCGCTCTACAATTTCGAGCTTCGGCACTTTCTGCATGCGCAAGCCGAAGCCGATGTTTTCCCCGACCGTGAGATGCGGAAAAAGCGCGTAGCTTTGAAAAACCTGGTTCACGTTGCGGCGGTACGGCGGGACGTGCGTCACGTTCGCGCCGTCGAGCCAGACGGTGCCCTCGGTCGGCATTTCAAAACCGGAGATCATGCGCAGCAGCGTGGTCTTTCCGCAGCCGCTCGGGCCGAGGAGCGTGAGAAACTCGCCCGCCTGGATCGTGAGGTTGATGTCGGCGACGGCAGTAAAGCTGCCGAAGCGTTTCGTGACGTTGCGAAGTTCGACCATGGGCGGGAAAGCGGGCCGCACTGAACCAACCGCACAGCCGCGCGGCAAGCGGGAACGCGAGGAGTAGCAAACGCGGGCGATGGTGGACCGTCGCCTTCAGCGCGCTCGCCGCTGGCTGTGCAAATCTGGCCGTTCGGCTGCTCTCGCCCTCGGACCCCTCGTTCCCAAAGTGAGGCTTTGGCAACGCACCTTTCCGGGGGCAATTCAATTGCGTGGTGGGCGGCGAGAATACCGGTCCCTTCCTCGGCCAGCCCCGCACCGCGAAGCACAGCTTCCCCGCGATGATGGCATGTCCAAACCCTCAGTTTGGACACGAGGACTTAAAATCCGGACGCGATCGATCTACTCCGCTCCCGTCACGACTCGCCAGGCGGTGAGATAACGGCGGAGGCGCTCTGCGTCGCGGTCGGTGATGGTGGCGAGCCGCCGGATGTCCATGTTGTCTTTGATGGCGCATCGCCGCTCAACCTCATCTTTCAGTCCCTGCGCACCGTCTATGATCTCTTGCCGCTTCTTCTGCGCCTCCTCCGGCGCGCTCCGCAGGAATTCTTCCACGTCGAGGTCGCAGAGTTTGAAGCTGGCGACCAGAAAGTGCCATGCCGTCGTCTCCGGGTAGTGCGCCGCTAGCGCCTCGAACTCGGCGAGAAACCAGATGAGCGTGGAGCCAGTGGAGAGCGTTGCCATAAGAAGTCAAAGTGTGAAAAGCGCCCGTCTCAACTGAGGATGACAACGAAGCCTCTCAATTCAATTCTCATGGAAAACCTCAACGTAAGGTTTTTCCCATCCGTCTCCGTAAACTTCGCGAACTTTGACCAAGTGCTCAGCCGGTGCGCTACTCTCGATCTGATCCAAGAAATCGAGGAATTCTTGTTTCGAGCGTGGAGAGAAGACTTTTGTTCCATAACTAAAAACGGTTTTGAGCGGTTGCTCGTCCAGTAGCCCGTGCATTTCCTTATCAATGAACATCGCATCGCAATATGGAAGGTAAGCCGACAGCATATCGACATCGTTAAAAGGATGTCTCTTTGGCGGGTTTTTTCGCTTTGGTGCCCTTCGAGCGAGCGCCGCAAACAAATGGCAGGATATTTTCACGAAGGGCACATCCCCGAACGCTTCGGATTCCAAACACTCCCACGTTTTCCCGAACAATGGGGATTCTCCCCCACCGGCTTCGCGGAGCACTGCGTCCAAGTCGATCAACAACCGAAAATTCTCGTCCATCAGCGCGAAGGCGTCCTCTAACGTCCGTTCACGTTGACCAGTGCGAAACTGGAATTCCCGAGCTAACGTCTTCGCGAGCCTCTCCTTCAATACCTTGCAGAGCGCCAATTGTTCTTCCCGAAGCCAGTAAGCGAAATTTTGATCCTTTTCTGCTTTCCATCTCTCGTGAACGCCCAAGAAGCCTTGATACTTCTTTTCACGCATCTCCCGAAGTTCATTCGTCAGACCCGGAGCCGGACGTGTGTTGAGACTGATCTGATACCAGTTCTGCCACTCGTCGATTCTTTTGTTGATCACGGTCTTTCGATCTACAATGGCAGTGTCTTCATGCGGAAGCCCCGCCCACTTCCGCGCAAATGAAATGATTTGGGCGTTCCGAATCCAACCTGGAGATTGAAAGCTCGCGCCGTTTGAAAGCATCTCATATAGACGCTTTAGCTTGCGGAAGTAATTGTCACTGACGACCGACTCGTCATAGTGAACCGGGGAATATGGACACACTAACAGGTGGAGTTTGCACAGCCGGTGTATCTTCTCGAATGCGCTCCGATAAAATCGCAGCGGATCAGTTTTCTGACGGCGGGCGGCTTCGGTACCAGGATCAAGTGTCTTGACGACGTTGCTCAAGAAGAACTGATCCAAGTAGAGAACCTTTGGTTGCAACGGAGGAAGCTGGAAGTAGCTGGTTTGCCAACAGTTCTTGCATCGTCGCGTGTATGAGTGCCCGCCGACACTCCACATACCGAAAACCGCTTCTGCATGGCAGAACGGGCAGTTCCAATATGGTGCGTGAATGAGGTCTTGCGGGCGGAGGTTCATTTTCGTGCTTGCTTCGCTCGGCGTTTCAAAACCGGATCGTATTCCGGGTCATATTCGTAATCCCAATCAATCTCCCAAAGCTTTACGGTTAAATCGCCGCTTCCCGAAAGGGCGAAGCGGCCGTCGGGTGAAAACGCCACTGCATGGACACTATCCGTATGCCCCTC
>JANXSB010000668.1 GCA_025352865.1 Chthoniobacter sp.
CGACACAGCAAGGTCATTGACTCAGAGCCCCACCTCTACTCAGTCAGCAAATTGGAGGAGTTCAAACGCGCGCACGAGAAGCCGACAGAGAACGAGCTTTCCGTTGCCGATGGCAAGAACGTGGACCGCTTGGTGGCTGACTATCGCGACATCTACATTAACGCCTCAAAGGTTTATATCGAGCGGGTCGAGGCGCAGAAAGTTGAGTTTCACAACGCAAGCCGGCCAAACGTCGTTGCTCCCGACGACGCGATTGGCAGCGACCTAATGCGCCGCAACTACACCAAATACCTCATTGATCGCTACAACCGCTTCGCGTCGAGCCAGCCGGATCGCGAGAGGTTCGCTTTCCCTGCCGTCTATAGTCTCGTGGAAAGCCGCTACGGGGTGAAGAAGTGGGAACTAATACCGATGCGGCATTTCGAGGAGCTGTGCGACATCCTGCGGACGAAGATCGACAAGACTTGGCTCGCCAGCGTCAATCGCAGCAAGGGGAGGAAAAGCTTTTCCACTCTCGACGAATATCGGGTGAAGTATTTCGAGCGTTCGGCCCGACGTAGCGGACGAGGAAAGTAGTATTCACCTTTCCCCCACCCGCCTACATGATCCGCCCTTCAAGTGGGCGTGGCGGGCCGAACCGGCGATACATCTCATCGGCCAGCACGCCGACATGCCTCAGCCGCGCGTCCGGGTGGTCATGGGAAAGTAAGAAGCGCGTGGCGTATTCTCCACTCCCAACAGCGCACTTTGATCACAAGGATAAAAAGGCCATTGCTTGAGAGTGGGCGGGCCTAGGGATTCCTGCTCGTAGAGACCTTTGCGGTCGCTGGCGCTCATCTCTTTTAGAGCTTCCCGTTCGGCATCCTCAAGTTCGGCGGTGAGCAGGCGAGCTATCGCCGATTTTTCGTCTGGCGTCAGTTCCGGTGAATCCGCCGCAGGACGGAAGTGCATTTGAAACGAGGCAATCTCACGGCGAGTTTCGGAGCGCAGAGCGCGGAGGATGTCGAAACCTGCGGGATCGGTGTCGCCGAAATGCCAGCACGGAAGATTTGTGTGCAGCTTTCGCATTAAGAGGCAGAGCGCAGTCGTGGGCGCTCCACCGGCGACGATCAACGTCGAGCGGTCTCCACAGGCGGCGAGCTGATGGAAAGTTGTCTTTTCGTTTTCAACAGTCAGGAGCCGCTGCGCGGTGGTGGTGATGCTCGTGGCGCGTTCGAGATCGAATTCGCTGAGCGCAAAAACGCCACGCAATGTATCCAGCGAAGTCATTGTGCCGTCCGCGTAGAGCAATGCCGCCGGGCCAGCCATGCGCAGCAAGGGAGAGCGATCAACAAGACCGATGGATTCAAAAGTGACTTCGTGGCCGACCAGTTGTGAGAGCAGCGTTTCCAACCGCCCTTGGGCGGTTTCGAGCACCTTGGATTCCAATCCAATATCCGTGCTGGCGGTGCGCACAGGCGTCGGATGTGGCCACTTGCGGCTCGTCAGCGCATACACGAGCCGCAAATCGCGGCGCATACTGTCGGCATCGCGCCAGCGCAAGGGATGCAGGCTCTTGCCATCGCCAAGACGGGCAAGCAGCGACTCACACCAGCGCTTCCAGAGTTCACCGAGAATGGGATGGGCTTCGGAGCGGAACTGATCGAGAACCGCGCGGGCGCGGGCTTGCAGCTCCTGTGGAGATGCCGCGTTGAAGATCGTATGCCAGCGCTCTTCAGCCGGCAGCGGAATCACGATCCGACGGATGACGTGCTCGCGCCCTTTCTCCGACTTGACCTCAACCAAGCCGGTCGTGTGCATCTCCCGTGCATCTGCTTCCGCCTCGCGTTGTGCGTCCGCATTTCGGAGGCCGGCCTTTACCAGCAGTTCATGCCAGCTTCGACTGAACGGTTCGGTAGTCCCCTTCAACCGGCCACCGCGAACCCTCGACCATTCGGCGAATAGCGTGCAGGCCAGCGGCACGCGCAGCCACCGCTCATCGGTCCGCTTCATCTCAGCGCTTCCCGGACTTGCACAGGCGTCATCACCGTCGGGACGTTATCGACGTTGGAGACGTAGCCGTCGTCACCGCGCTCTTCGTATTTTCGGCACAGAATGACCTCCTGCGCGAAGGGCAACATCGTGCTCAACCGATCGACAGGAAATGCCATGACGAGCTGGAGTTGAAAGTTCTTTGCCAATTTCAGGCAGTCTTCGATGCGATCACCGGACAGCTTGGAGAAGGCTTCATCCATCACCACCAGTCCGAGGTTTTCCTGATAGTTCCGCGAGCCTACGTCATAGACGCGGTAGAAGGCTGCGAGCATGGAGACGAAGAACGGCGCCTGATTCTCTCCACCGCTCATGTTCTTCGCAGAGCGGTTTAAGTCGATGACGGCACCGCCAGGAACGCCGTCAGGAATCATCTCCAGTTTATAGCGGTGGTAGTAACGGTAATCGAGGCGGCGCAACACCGCTGGATCGGCGTCTGCTTTGCCAGCCGCTTCAATCGCGTCGCCGAGCTGGGCCTTGGCCAGTTCCAATTCTTCGTCCTTCGCACTGGCCAAGAGTGGATCGGTGGCCTCAAAGCCGGTGCTGAGCAATCGCCAGAACGGCTCGAACGCTGAATCGCGGCGCGATGAAATTTGATAGCGATAGCCGCCAATCGGGCAATCGAGATCGCGGCGCAAGCGGTCGATGTCGCGCCCGGCCCTGCGGAGATGCTCGTTCAATTGATCCAGCACGAGGTTCTTCAACCGCTCTTCCCATTCCTGCTTTTTTTCTTCGGCGAGTTTTCCGTAACGCTCCAGTTCGTGCTTATCCAAGAGGTCGAAGCGGGATTGCCATGCAGCGTTTTGCTTATCTGCCGGATCGCCCAAGCGGGCGTCACATTCCGCGTGCTGCGCCGCGAGCAACCGGCGCTGGTCATTGCGTTGGTTTTGAAATTTGTCGGCGCGGTCTTTGGCCTCACCCTCACGCTCTTCGGCTTTCCGCTGCCGTTCGTTCCACTTTCCAAATTCCGCAACCATCGCACGCAAACATTCGTCCAGTTCCGCATCGAGAAAACCCGTTCCGATTTGGACGCGTTTGGCTTCAAGGTCTTTCGCGTGTTGATCTAAATTCTCCTTCGCCTCCCGCAGATTATCTTCGAGCTTTGCCAACTCCGGGTGGCTCTGGCGGAGTCGTTCTTCGAGGGCACCAATGGCGCGAGTAAGCGTGTCCGAATCTGATTCCAGCTTCTTCAACTGGTCAATCCGCTTCGCACGCTCAGGCGTTGAAAGCACGTTGATGCTTTCGTTGAGCGATGCGAAGTCGCGGCGCAGCGTCGGCAATTCTTCCAATTCGGCACTCCGATCAGCGAGAGAGCGGTCATTCAAGTTGCTGCGCTTGCCCGAATCGAGCCAGGTGTGGATTTCTCCACGCTGGCGCTCCAACGCCGCACGCAGTTTCATTTTTTCATCGCGCTCCTCGGTGCAGCGAGCACGCATTCGCTTCAAACCTTCCTCGCCGAGCGTGTAGGGCACTTGGTCCGCGGGTTGAAGACGGCGGCGCAACGGGACTTGCTTGAAATTTCCTTTCGGCGTGATTGCCCTGCCAGCTTCGCAACTTTCGAGATCTTCGTCCGTTTCGACGCAAATGACTTCGCCGAGGAGGTGATTCACGAAGGCTTGGGCAATAGGGTCGCGCACTTCCACCTTGGTCGCGAGCGACCCAGCAGCGACGCGGCTGCGCAGCGCACGCGCCTCGCGGGGATTGATGATCGACTCCGGTTTGCCACTCGGCGGAGTCGCACGAAGCACCTCCATCCCCGACCGGTAGTCGTCTTCGTGAACGGCGATTACCCACAGGTTGCGGCCAAGGAAAAGCTCCAAAGCGGTCCACCACTTCTCCTCACTCTGCTTCACCTCGATGAGCCGGCAGAGCTGCTTCGGAGCGCGCGAATCGGGTAGTCGCTTTCGCAATGCTTGAAACAGCGGAAAGTCGCCCGGCGTGCGTTTGTCGTCGAGCGCTTCGTGATCGCGAGCCAATTCCTGAAGCCGTTTGTCAGCTTCCTCCAACTTTCGATCCAGTGATCGCCGCAGCAATTCCCTAGTCTTGTTCCAGATTTCATCGAACCGCTCCGCGAGCGGTGGGAGAAAACCAAGACGCTCTTGGTCGCTGCCTCGACGCAGCCCTTCGAGCAGTTCGACTTTAACCGTGAGCGACTCCGACAAGCCGTCGAGCGGCAAGCGGCGTCCGCGATCAAGCCAATCTTCCCAACGACCGGCACGCTCGGTGAGCTGCTCGCGAATGGACTTCGCGGCGTCTTCGCGCTGCTGAATTTTTGTGTGCAGTTCGCCGCGTTCCTTCACGAGCCGCTGCAATTCGTCATGCTTTGGATCGGCCATCGCCTGGGAGCGCACCGCTTCCAGAGTTTGCTGCAATCCATCCCGCTCGCCCTTCTTTAGATCGAGTGCTGTTCGATCATCCTTCGTTTCGCGCTGCTTGTTTTCGAGGTCGCGTTCGAGACGCTTCTTCAATTCGTCGGCTTGTGTGTGCTTCAGCGCCTCGCGCAGCCAGACGTGTCGCAATTCTTCACGCCGGTGTTCGGCAAACTGCGTATGCAAGCGGCAGACCTCCGCAAGCAGCTTGTGCTGCTCTTTCAGCTCCTTGAGCCGGTTTTGCATCCGTCGATGTTCGCCCACGCTCGTCCTCACCTCCGCCATGTCCACCGCTCCCTCTTCCAGAATGAAGTCGCGAATGAATTTCTCGAAGTTCTCTTCCGGCTCAAAGGCGACGGCTTTTGGCAAGGTGCGGTCGAACTGCGCCCGGTCGAAGTGCAGATGTTGCGCGATCGCCATTTCGCCAAGGTAGCTGCCCTGCTTTTCCCAATGCTCCCCGGCAAAATCGCGCTTCACTCGCGTGGAAAAGCGCTCCGCGTTTAGCATGTTGCCTCCGTCATCGAGAAAGTCGGGCCAATCCAGCCGTTGCGGAGCCATGAAATACACCATGCCCGGACGCGACGTTGGACTCTCGAATTGGATGCGGATGCCCCAGGTCTCGCGGCGAGGCTCACCCTGACCGGGTTTCGTGAATTCCAGCGCGACAAGGGTAACACCGCTGCGGCGAGTGAAGTGCGGCTCATCATTGCGCGAGGTATTCGTATCGCATAAACAGTAGCTCACCAGCGTCCGGCTATGGCCCTTGCCGGCGGCGGCTTTGTTGAACCGCGCATCCTCGCCGAGCATCACGTATTGAATGAGATCGAGCAGTGCCGATTTTCCGGTGCCCGTCTCACCGGTGATGAGAACATGCCCCGCAACGTCGATGATTTGACGGAAGCCATACCAATTCACGGCGATGATGCGCGTAAGCTGAATGCGTCCCCTAGTCATGGTTTCGCCTCCTCACCGTTGGTCCGATAGAGCGCCGCCTGTTGCTCCCACTCTGCCGGAGTGTCAAACGGGATGACCCGCGGAAGAGTCGGCAGAATTTCAATCTGCGAATCGCCAAACCGCTCATCGTCCTCGCTCTTACGATAGCGAATGAGGCGTTTTCTGCGGAGCTTCGCGAGCATCCGGTCGAGGTGGGACGGCGAAGGCGGCTCGATATGCTCGAAATAGAGTTTCAGGCGCGCATGGACATCTTCCGCCGTAACCACCACGGCCTCCTGCCGCTGTTCAAGCTGCGCCTCGTCGAAGACGCGCCAGAGCGTGAGGACAAGGAGCGTCTCGTCCTTGGAAAATCTCACCACAAGCTCGCACTCACCCGCGAGCGGGCGGGCTTGGAGAATTGGCTGCTCGGGGTCCGCGTGAAGTTCGAGATTGAGCACCGCGAGATACTCGGTGAGGTGCTGCTGATATTGGTCGCGCACGACGAGGTAGATTTCCCGCGCGCGACCGTCGTGACCTAGCAGGACGCCGTTAATCAACAGCTCCGCGACGCATTCCCGCAAAGCTGCACGATCGCGTTCCGGCACGTCGTTCCAAAATGAGGGCCAGGGCAAACTCATGATACTCGCTCAAACTCCACGCGTTCCACGCGCCATTCCCCTTGTTCATCCACATCGACGCTCTCAGGCTCCAGTCCCCTCCCGATGCGAGCCTGCCGCACCCGCCAGCGCACCGGGCGCAAAGTCTGCATCGACTGTGCCCGCTCAAAAGCGATGGCTGACAGGAAGTCGAGAAAGTCGTCTGCATTTGCCACATTGACCGTCGCGGTCGATGCCTTCGCTTCTTTGTCGTCCATCCATTTTTCGACGAAACGTCCCGCCCGCTGCGGCGTGATCGCGTGAAGATTCCGGCGGCGAATCAGATCCTGCGCTTCAAGCAAGTCAGTCTCCGTCGTCGAACGCACCAGCGACAAGTCCACCGGCAGACGTGTCTTCCGTTCCGGCGAAAGTGATTCACGTCCGTAGTAGAGCGTTACCTCCGGGCAGCGGAAATTCATTCCGGATTCTTCGTCGAGATCGGCAAAGCGGCGACCGGCATACCGCTCATCAGCTGCTTGAAGGAATGCGCGAACCTGCTCGGGGCGACGGCCACGGACTTCGGTTTGGTAGCGGTATCGCTGCGCGGAGAGGCGCGCAAAGGCCGCGATGCGTCCGTCGATCACACGGGCACGCGCCGCGATGCTCCCGAGCCGACGCTCCAGGCGAACGAGCATCTCTTCTGCCTCAATGTCGGCTTCCTTCGGAGACATGTGCCGATGACCCACCAGCCCCTGAGCCAGCACTTCCTTTGCGAAGGGATTTGCGAGCGCTCCATCGACTACGTTGCGGGCTTCGTTCAGTCGTGGCAACAACCCGCCGCGGCGCAGCGTGTCGTAGCAGACCATGTGTTCGCCCTCATAAAATTCGGTGTAGAAGAGGTGCAGCGTGGCTTCGCCGGATTCGCTGCGTCGTTGCCGCTGCTCGAAGGACAACACCAGCGTTTCGACTGCGTGCAGTTGCTCGATCGCGTGCTCTACGCGGTCGAGCAGGTCTTTGACGGTGCCGCGGAAATCATCCGGCGTGAGCTTGGTGTGATCGAAAGCACCTTCCGCCAAGAGCGACCGGCAGATGCTGTTCAAAGTCGCTGCGAAGTCCTTGAGTTCCGCCGGGTCTTGCTCGGCGAGTTGCCGTAGCATCCGCAGCAGCGGTCGCAGGAATGGCGAAATGAGCGCGTAATGTTCATCCAAGCTCGGCCGCCGCGATTCCAGCCAACCGGCGCGCAGCAGTTGGTTGTAAAACACCCCGGCTCGCTGCCGCAGGTCTTGCGTGCCCGAGCCTTCCTCCTCGTCCAATTCCACATCGGGATGCTCCACGAGCACCTCGCGAATCAAACTCAATGCGTCCTGATGAACGAGTTGCCCACCTTCATCCGCCTCGTGTTCGAGTCGGTCCGCGCAGTCGATATAAACTGCCGCCGCTGGCCGGGACAGCGGACGGAAAAATCCCGTCGGCAATCCGACAGCAAGGCGGGAACTTAAACGAGCGCTTTCCATTCCCGCCATTTAGCGAACCCCCAAGGTATCCATCCAGTCCAATGTTCGTGTCGTTCGACGACCAGCGGAGCCCTCGCACCTCGTTAAATCGACAGCTAGCGGCGGACGCGGTCTCCTGCCATACTCGCAAACCAATGCCGAAATGGTTTTTACGCTCAATCGAAGTCACCGGAGGTTTTCTCCCTGGCCTTGCCGTGGAGTTCCCACGAGGGCTGACTTGTATCATCGGCCCCCGTGGCAGCGGAAAATCGACGCTCGCGGAAGCCCTGCGATACGGGATCGGTGGGCCGAGCCGGGCATCGAACGGCGCGCTCGTTCAGGCGAATCTCGGCGCGTCCGTGGTGACGATTGTCACGTCGCCGGAAGCCGCCGAACTCGGTTACACGATCCGGCGTTCTTACAAGCAGCCTGCAGCACTCCTCACGAGCGAAGGCCGCTCGATCGAGTCCCTTGACCTTGATCGAGGCACATTTCTGCCTCTCGACGCCTACAACAGCGATGAGATCGAAGCCATCGCCAACGAGACGCTGGGGCAAAAGCGGCGCGGTTTGCTCGATGAACTTCGTGAAGAAGAACTCCGCGGCGTTCTTCTTACCATCAGCGACGCGCGCCGAGCACTGGAAGCGAACGCTGACGGCGTAAAAGCATCGCGTCGCGCGATTCGCGATCTTACCGAGCAGATTGAAGAGATCGGAGACGCCCGCGCGAGGCTTGCCGCTCTTCCACTAGCGCCGGGCGGCGCGGCATCGAGCGGGTTCATTCGCTTGACACAGGAACAGCAGGCAAGTGAGTCTGATGTGCGCGACTTGGACGATGCGATTGAGCGGCTCGACAAGTGGAAAGTGGAAATCGCCCGTTTCGAGGACGAGCAAAAACGTCGGTTGCCGAAGCTGACGACCCGCGAGCATTCCGCAAACGCCGCTCTCATGTCCAAAGCCGCAGCGGCCATCGCGTCATTGGCGGGGCTGGCCGACACTTCTTACGCGAACCTTGCGTCGCGCATTGATGACGGCATCATCGCCCTAAAGAGCGCGAAAGCAGAGATGGAGACGCTCAAGACGCAACAGACCGCCGAAGTGTCGCGGTTGCAGCAGGAAAACCTTGCTGCCGGCCAAGCCATCCGGGAGCGCACAGCCGCCGAGCAGTCCGTCGAGCGACTGGCCACTCTTGAAAAGCGCCGCGAGGCGGAAAAAAAGGCCCTCCAGAAGCTGTTGGATGACCGTCGCGCTCTCAAAGCCGACTATTTGCTGAAGCGTGAAAAGGTGTCGAACCTCCGCGAGGCAGTCGCGGCGGACCTTCAGCAAAAGATCGGCGAAGCCGTGCGCGTGCGCGTTCTTCGCAATGCTGACAATCTTGCCTATCAACAACTCCTCCTGCAGGGGCTGAGAGGTGCCCGCGTGCGGAACCACGAGGAGATTCTCGCCGGGTTGATGCAGCTACGGCCGGAACAGATCGCGCAGATTATCCAGGAGAACGATGTCGATGAATTCGAGGAACTTCTCTCTCTCGGGCGGGAAAGGTCGTCAAAAATCATCGAGTCATTTCGGACAACGCTCGATCCTCTAGCCATCGAAATCATCGACATCGAGGACCGCATCAGCATCGAACTCAATGTCGCCACTGCCGGACAGCCGCATTTCAAGGATGCAGCCGAGCTGTCTCAGGGGCAAAAATGCACGGCGCTCCTGCCACTCCTACTTTCCAGGCGCGATATGCCACTGCTCATCGACCAGCCCGAGGACAATCTCGACAATCATTTCATCTACGAGACGGTCGTTGATGCTGTGCGCCGCCTGCGTGACGTCCGGCAGATGATTTTCATCACACACAACGCGAACATCCCGGTGCTCGGTGAAGCTGATCACGTCATCGTGATGAACTCGGACGGGAAAAAAGGCTACGTGCAAAAGGCCGGAAGTCTCGACGATTGCCGCGACGAAATCATTGATCTTCTCGAAGGTGGCAAAAAAGCATTCGAGGCGCGTTCACGACGATATGCCAAGCCGTGATAGCGCGCTGGCAGCGTTCGAGGAACTGAGAAGACTTGCTGCCGAAAGTCCCCGCGACGCGCGGGCCAAGTTGGCCGCGTTGCTCGACTCCGGCGATCCTGTCGTTGAGGAAACCCTGCGTCTCGCGAATGCACCGGGTGAGGGGCGGCTTCGCCAGCTCATCGCCAATGCGGTCAAGAATCGGCAGGACAAAGCGCGGGTGGTGCCCCATCTCGTGCGCTGGCTGGAACTAGAGACTGATGAATTTGCGAAAGCCGCGATCAGCGGAGCGCTCGGCGACGTGGAGCGAGCCGCGTATCAACCCGCCGCTGCGCCGGGCCCGCCTCGACTCGTCGATACCTACCGTTATGTGGCCGATCGGATTTGTCATCGTGTCCGAAATTCGCTTACTGGCC
>JANXSB010000069.1 GCA_025352865.1 Chthoniobacter sp.
GCTTTGCGAGAAGTACGGCGTCGATGTGAATTTCCACTGCAAGCCGCTCGGCAAAGACGTGGACTGGAACGGCTCCGGCATGCACGCCAACTTCTCCACCACGCACATGCGAGAAGTCGGCGGAAAGCCCTACTTCGAGACGCTCATGGCCGCCTTCGACAAATACAAAAACGAGCACATCGCCGTCTATGGCCCGGACAACCACCTGCGTCTCACCGGCCTGCACGAGACCCAGTCCATCGACAAGTTCAACTACGGCATCGCCAACCGCGGCGCGTCTGTGCGCGTGCCGCACAGCTTCGTGAACAACAACTACCGCGGCTACCTCGAAGACCGCCGTCCGAACTCGCAGGGCGACCCGTACAAGATCGCCGGCCGCATCCTGCAGACCATCAACACGGTGCCGAAGTCCAAGGCTTCCGCGCCCGCGAAAAAGAAAAAATAATCCCTTCCGGCGGCGCTCCGCGAAGCGCCGAAGGACACACTCCAGCGCCGTCCCGCATTCGTGCGGGGCGGCGCTGTTTTTTTTGAATTCCGGGACACCCTCTAAGCAAATTCCACCCTCCCGATTCTCTACGCAGACGTATTATTGCGCCCCGCCCGGTTGCTGCTTAGATACTTCACACCGACCGACGTCACTTCCGCCTCCCGCATGAAAAAGCCCGCCCTCATCCTCGCTCTCGCCGCGCTCGCCGGCGGCGGGTGGTTTTACCTCGGCGGCAAACTGCCGAAGCCGGATGCAAAGACGGTCATCTCGGACAAATCCCTCGCCCGCGTGGAAAAGCGCGACATCGAATCGAGCATCGACGTGAGCGGCGACGTGACGCCCGCTTTCCAGCTCGACGTGAAGCCCGAGGTCGGCGGCAAACTCAAGGCCATGCACGTCGTCGCCGGGCAGACGGTGAAAGAGGGCGACTTGCTCGTGGAGATCGACGACCGCGATCTGCTCACGGAAAAAGACAGCGCGCTGACCGAGATCGAGGGCGCGAAACTCTCGATGGAAAAAGCGAAGAAAAATTTTGAGCGCTCGCGCGAGCTTTTCGACCAAAAACTCATCAGCCGCGAAGTCTTCGACAACCTCTCCTCGGAATTTGAGATCGGGCAGAACGGGCTCGTCAAAGCCGAGCGCAAGCTCCAGCTCGTCGAGGATCGCCTGCGGAAAACGAAGGTCTTTTCACCCACCGACGGCACCGTGCTGACCGTGCCCGTGATCGAGGGCCAGGTCGTCATCGCCGCGGCGAGCGTGAATAGCGGCAGCACGCTGATGACCATCGCCAACCTCTCGACCCTGCTCATCGAAATGCACATCAACCAGGTCGATAAAGCCCGGCTCGCGCTCGACAAAGTGGTGCAAATCCGCGCCGAAGCGCTCAAGGATGAAGCGATGGACGCGCGCATTTCCTTCATCGCGCCCATCGCCACGACGAAGAACAACGTGAAAGGTTTCCAAGTCCAGGCGCTCATCGAAAAACCCGACCCGCGCCTCAGCCCCGGCATGACCGTGACGCTGAATATCCCCATCGCCCGCGTCGAGGATGCGATCAGCGTACCGGTCACCGCGGTCTTCAAAAGCGAGGGCAACAAGAAGGTCGTCTATGTCAGGAACGGCGACGCCACGGAAAAGCGCGAGGTCAAAGTCGGCGTGACCAACATCGACCACGCGCAGATTTTGCACGGCGTGAAAGTGGGCGAGGAAATCCTGCTCGTCGAGCCAGGCAAAGTGCCGAAACGGTCATAGCCGTGGCGCTCATCGAACTCCGCGAAGTCACCAAACGCTACCGCGTCGGCGAGCAGGAAATCGTCGCGCTCGACGGCATCGACCTCGACATCGCGCAGGGCGAATACGCCGCGATCATCGGCCCCAGCGGCAGCGGAAAATCCACGCTCATGCACCTCCTCGGCTGCCTCGATACGCCGAGCACCGGGCGCATGATGATCGACGGCATCGACGCCAGCCGCGCCGGCGGCAACCGGCTCTCCGAACTGCGCAACGCCAAGATCGGCTTCGTCTTCCAGTCCTTCAATCTGCTGCCAAAATTCAACGTCCTGCAAAACGTCGAGCTGCCGATGATCTACGCCGGCATCGGCGGCGCGGAGCGCAAACGCCGCGCGCTCGCCGCCATCGAGCGCGTGGGCCTTTCCAACCGCGTGAAAAACACGCCGCTCCAGCTCAGCGGCGGCCAGATGCAGCGCGTCGCCATCGCCCGCGCGATCGTCAATGACCCGCGCATCATTTTCGCCGACGAGCCCACCGGCAACCTCGACTCCACGACCGGCGAATCCATCCTCGCGCTTTTCCGGGAACTCAGCGCGCAAGGCCGCACCATCGTCCTCGTCACGCACGACGCCGACATCGCCGCGCACACGCCGCGGCGGATCGAGATGCGGGATGGAAAAATCGTCGGCGACCAGCGGAGGAATTGAAGATGGCAGATGGCAAATTGCAGATTGGAAAAAGCGCGCGCTCACCGTGGGCGTGCCGCGCTTTTTCATCTGCCATTTTCCATTTTCCATCTGCCACCCCATGAAACTCTGGCTCTCCCTCCTCATGGGCTTGAAGGAAATCGCCGCGCACAAATTCCGCAGCGGCCTCACCATGCTCGGCATCATCCTCGGCGTCGCCAGCCTGCTCACCACCTTCGCGCTCACCGCCGGCATCGCCCACGGCATGCGCGATTTCATGACGCAGATCGGCGGCATCGAAAAAATCGACGTCACCCGGCAGGACCCGCCCGAGGAGCAGACGAGCTTCGCGGAAATCTCCCCCGGCGCGACTGTCGCCGACGCCGAGATCATCCGCCGTCGCGCGGACCTCGTGAGCTACGTCTCCCCCGTTTCCGAACTTCCCGCCGCGCTCACCCGCAGCAACCAGACCTTCCGCGCGCAGGTCTATGGCTGCTGGCCGGACTTTGCCTACATCAACAAACATGAGGTCGCCACCGGACGGATGCTCAGCCAGATCGACCTCGACGAAGCGCGCCACGTCTGCCTCGTCGGCCGCACCATCGTCGAAAAACTTTTCCTCGGAAGGAAGGACTACAACGCCGTCGGCGAATCCATCCTCATCAATGGCCGCCCGTTCACCATCGTCGGCATCTTCAATTTCTACGAACGCGAGGAGGACAAACTCCGCCGCGCACGCGGTGAGCCGCCGAAAGGCCCGCAGCCGGGCCGTGGCGCAGGCGGCGGCGGTGGCGGCAACCGACGGCCCGGCGGCGGCTGGGATCCCTTTTTCCGCAAAAACACGAGTGTGCAGATCCCGATCACGACGATGTTTTACGACTACAAATCCGCCAACGTCGTCGGCCTCGTGGACCAGGGGCCGAACTACAAACTCGACCAGCTCATCTTCCAGGTGAACGACGTCGCGCGCTTTCAAGATGCCATCGAGCAGACGCGCACGCTGCTCGGCGTCACCCATCGCGGCATCGACGACTTCTCCTTCAACACGCGCGAAGAGTGGTTCGACAACATGGAGCGCAGCATCAAAAGCACGCGCATCAGCGGCGGACTCATCGCCGTCATCAGCCTCATCGTCGGCGGCATCGGCATCACGAATATCATGCTCGCCTCGATCACCGAGCGCATCCGCGAGATCGGCGTGCGCCGCGCCATCGGCGCAAAAGGGCGCGACATATTTCTGCAAATCATCGTCGAAAGCAGCGTCATCGGCATCTGCGGCGGCGTGCTCGGGCTCGCCGCTTCCGCGGGCTTGATGCGGCTGCTCGCCACGCTCACCGACAGCGAAAACACGCCCATCGTCGAACCCGGCGCGATCCTCATCAGCTTCAGCTTCGCCGTCGCCATCGGCGTCCTCAGCGGCTTCTACCCGGCGATCAAAGCGAGCCGCCTCGACCCCATCGAGGCGCTCCGCTACGGCTGATTTTTCCCGAGATAAAACCGCGCGGCATTTCCGCCGAGCACCTTCGCCTGCGCCTCGGCGGAGAGCGGCGCGATGCAATCGCGCACCAGCGCGAAAACTTGCGCGTATTCCGCGGCGAGGAGACACACCGGCCAGTCGCTGCCATACATCAGCCGGTCTTCGCCAAAGGCCTCGAAGACCACATCGAGATAGGGCCGGAAGTCGGCGGGCTTCCACGCTTTCACCTCCGCCTCCGTGACCATGCCGGAGATTTTGCAGAGCACATTCGGCGCGTGCGCCAGCTCGCGGATTTGCTCCCGCCACGGCGAGAGCGTGCCCGCTTTGATCGGCGGTTTCGCGATGTGATCGAGCACGAACCACTGCCCGGGAAACCGCTTCACCAAAGCAATCGCAGCCGGGAGCTGCCGCGCTGTGATAAGGATGTCGTAGGTCAGTTTGTGCGCGCGCAGTTCACCAATCCCGCGCAGAAAATCCGCGCCCAGCATGAAGTCGTCGTCCGGCTCGTCCTGCACCACATGCCGCACGCCGACGAAGCGCGGATGCCGCGCCAGCACCGCCAGTTCCTCGCCGACATTTGCCGCGCGCAAATCCACCCAGCCCACCACGCCCTTGATGATCGCGTGATGCTCCGCCAGCTCCAGCAGCCACCGGCTTTCCTCCGCCGTCTGCCGCGCCTGCACGGCGATGCACCCGTCCAGTCCCGCCGCCGCGAGCAGCGGCGCGAGATCACTCGGCAGCCAGTCGCGATGCAGCGCCGAACCCTTCGGAATCCACGGATACTGCGCCGCGTCGTAGCTCCAGAAATGCTGGTGTGCGTCGAGTTTCATCGGTTACGGCGCGGGCCAGAATTCGCGCACCGCGCGCACCCATTCATCGGCCATGAGCTGATGGCCGGAGTAGGTCGGGTGGACGCCGTCCCAGATCCAGTGCTCCGCCGGAGCGCGCTTACACGCGGCCTCGAAGACCGGCTGAAAACGCACCAGCGCGGCGCGGTATTTCTGCGCGAGCTTCGCGATAATATCCCCACGCTGTTTGAGGCCCGCACTCCACGCTTCGTAGTTCTCCGCCTTTTTCCCGACGGGCAGCGTAAAGGGTGCGCAGAGCACGAGGCGAACATTCGGATTCGCCGCGCGCGTGTCGGCCAGCAGCTTGTCATAGACCTGCTCGAATTGCTCGACCGGCACGTTGGCGCTGTTGTCGTTCACACCGATGAGGATGCTCAGAACATTGGGCTTGAGTTCGAGCGTGTCCTTCGGCCAGCGCTTTTCGAGGTCGATGACGGTGTTCCCGCTGGCTCCGCGATTCAGGAAAGTGAGATTGCGCTCCGCCAAGGCAGCGCCGTATTTCGCGGCGATGATGAAGGCGTAGCCGTGGCCGAGAATGTGGTTGGGATCCTCACTGCGGCCGCGATTGCCGTCGGTGATGGAGTCGCCCTGAAACAGGATGCGCACGTCTTTTTGAAAAATGGGAACAGGCGCGACAGCGGTGGCCGAAGTCGTCTGCGCAGATGCGCCCGCAGCCATAATGAACGCAACGACTGCGCCGAGACCGGGAAGGATTTTCATGGCGTCAGTCGAGCTGCACGACCGCTTTGATGACGCCGCTCTCCGGCTTCAGCCACGTCGGAAATTCCGCGATCATGTCGTCGAATTTCGCGTGATGGGTGATCCACGGATGGGTGTTGATTTTGCCCTCCTCGATGAGGTGAATGATGCGCGTGAAATCGCGGGAGAGGGCGTTGCGCGAAGCGAGGATGCTGAGCTCTCGGCGGTGCATGACGGGGGCGTGCAAAAACGAAAGCTCCTGCTGGGTGATGCCGACATAGACGAGCCGGCCGCCGTAGGCGCAGTAGCTGAGGGCGCTGCTCATGGATTTGTGGCTGCCGGTGGCATCGACGACGACATCGGCGAGATCGCCGTTGGTGATGGCCTGGAGCGCGGTCATGATCTCGGCTTCGCCGCGCGCGTGGATGGTGTGATCGACGCCCATGGTGGTCCTGCAGAAGTCGAGACGCGCTTCGTTGATGTCGAGGACGATGGTTTTTGCGCCCGCCACTTTCGCAAACTCGATGGCGGAAAGCCCGATGGGGCCGGCACCGATGATGAGGACGTGCTCGCCGGGCTGGAGGTGGCCGCGGTCGATGGCGTGGCAGCCGATGGCGAGGGTCTCGACGAGGGCGAGCTGGTCGTAGGTGAGGCGGGTGGAGATGTGGAGTTTGCGCGCGGGGATGAGGTAGCGCTCGACCATACCGCCGTCGCACATCACGCCGAGGGTCTTGTGGGCTTCGCAGCAGTTGGTGAGGCCGCGGCGGCAGGAGTAGCAGTGCTGGCAGTTGATGTAGGGCTCGACGGAGCAGCGGTCGCCGGGCGCGACGTTGGTCACGTCGTCGGCCACGGCGAGCACCTCGACGCCGAGCTCGTGGCCGGGGATGCGCGGATAGGTGAAGAAGGGCATCTTGCCGAGAAAGCCGCCGTAGTCCGTGCCGCAGATGCCGATGCGGTGGATGCGGACGAGCGCTTCGCCGGGGCCGGGCGGAGCGGGTTCGGGGATGTCGAGCGGGCGAAAGTGGCCGGGCTTTTCGAGTTGGATGGCTTTCATAAAAAATCAGGGCGCGGTGGTGAGGGGCCAGTCGTCGGTGCGGAAAGGGGATGCGGGGAGACCGGCGGCGTTGGTGAGGCTCCACTCGGGGTCGCTGGCCCAAGCGTAACGGACGGCGGCGGCGTTTGCGCCGTCGGGTGTGGAGACGATGATTTTGTCGCCGTCGATTTTCGTCAGCGCGGGTTTCCATTCGCGGTCGTCGCCGGCGATGACAAAGCCTTTCATCTCGCCGCCAATCGCCGTGAGCCCGTCGGCGTGGGTGAAGGTGATCGTCACATCGCTGCCGTTCATTTTATGCCCGGCGTAAAGCGGGCCGCTGGTTTCGCCTTTCCCGCCATAGACGGTGCCGAGCGCCCAGAGCGAAAGGCGGTGTCCGACCTCCTGTTTTTTGACGGGGTGGACATTGTGCGCGTCGCCGAGGCCGAGGGTCACGGCCATGCCGGTGCGCGGGAGGCAGAGGGACTGGAGCATGGCTTCGCGGACGAGGCACCACCCGTCGGAACTGCCATTGACGAAGTCGGGGAGCTGCACCCACGCGAAGGGAAAATCGCCCTGGCCCCAGCGCGCGCGCCAGTCGGCGACGAGCAGCGGGAGCTGTTTGCGATACGCGAGGCCGGCGGCGGGGCTGCTGGAGTTGCTCTCGCCTTGGTACCAGATCGCGCCCTTGATGGCATAGGGAATGAGCGGGGCGATCTTGCCGTTGAAAAGATTGGCCGGGCGGTGCGAGTCGATCGTGGGCCCGACGGGGAGGGTGGGTTTCCGCGGGGCGGGTTTGCCTTCGGCTTTCGCTTTTTCGGCGAGCGCTGGGTAGTCTGCGGTTTGTTTTTCAAAGTCCGCCTGCGCTTTCGCCGGATCCCAGGCGGCGATGCGCTTTTCCCACGTCTCGAAAATCGGCTTCACCTCGGGCGCATCCTTCTGCGCGTCGAGGCTGGTCCACGCCTCGATGGGCGTGCCGCCGACGGAGGAATGGATGAGCCCGACGGGCGTGTCGAGTTTCGCCTGGAGATCGCGTCCGAAAAAATACGCGGTCGCGGAAAACCCGGCGACGGTCTCGGGCGAGGAGACGATCCACTTGCCGTTGCACTTTTCCTGCGGCTCCGTGGCCGCGCCGGAGGTGACGATGAACATGCGCAGCTTCGGATGATCCGCGGCGGCCTTTTCCTGCTCGAAATTCTCCGCGCTGCGCACGACGAAACCCATATTCGACTGTCCCGAGCACAGCCACACTTCGCCGGCAAGCACGTCGTTGATGGTGATTTCGTTCTTGCCTTTGACCGTGCAAGTCACCGGCTCGGAGGCGCTGATCTTATCGAGCTTCACGCGCCATTTGCCGTCGGCCCCGGCCTTCGTGGTTTTCGTCTGGCCGGCGATGGTCACGCTGACCTCCTCGCCCGCCTCGGCCCAGCCCCACACCAGGACGGGCACATCGCGCTGGAGCACCATGTGGTCGGAAAAAATCGCGGGCAGCGAAACCTCGGCGCGTGCGCCGGAAGCGGCGAAAAATGCGGCGGCGAGGCAGCGGGGAAGGAGGAGTGTTTTCATCGAGGGTGTGCGCGTTGTGTGCGCGGTTTTTTTGACCACGGATTTCACGGATTACACGGATTTTCAAAATCCTGTAATCCGTGTAATCCGCGCAATCCGTGGTTAAAAAATCATCGGCTGGCGTCAGTTGTTTTCCGGCAGCCCTTCGGTGTGGCCGAGGTTTTTCACGGGGGCGAAGATGGCGAGGACTTCGGCCAGCAGTTCGCGGTCGAGCGGCTCGGCGGCCCATTTGGCCCAGTTGCGGATGTTGTGGGGATTGGCGCTGCCGGAAACCGTCGTCGTGATTTCGGGATTCGCGATCGAAAACTGGAGCGCGAGTTTCGCGATGTCCACTCCCCTGCTCTCGCAATGCGCGGCGGCGGCACGCGCGGCGGCTTTCACGGCCTCGGGTTCTTTCAGCCACGCGGGCAGCGGCGCATTCGTGAGCAGGCGCGCGGAGAAGGGGCCGGCGCTCATCGCGCCCACGCCCTTCGCTTTCAAATACGGCACGGCCTCGTCGGCGAAGCGCGTGTTTTGCAGCGTGTACTGGTTGTAGCTCAGCGCGCAGTCCACGTCCGTCTGGTCGCAGATGAAGCGGAAGATTTTCATCGGGTAGCCGGAGAAGCCGATGTAGCGGACCTTCCCCGACTGCCGGATTTTTTTCAGCGCGGGGATGGTCTCATCCACGATCTGCTGCATGGGCACGAATTCGATGTCGTGGCAAAGCACAATGTCCAGGTGATCCGTGCCGAGCCGGTGGAGCGAAACGTCCACACTTTCCGCCACGCGCTTCGCGGAAAAATCGAAGTGCGGGAGATCGTAGCGCCCGAGTTTCGTGCAAAGCGTGTAGCTGTCGCGCGGCACGCCTTTGAGCGCGATGCCGAGCAGCACCTCGCTCATGCCGCGTCCGTAGAAAGGCGAGGTGTCGATGAAGTTCAGCCCGCAATCGAGCGCGACGTGAACGCTTTTCAACGCCTCCTCGACGGTGACATGGCGAAACTCCGCGCCGAGCGACGACGCGCCGAAGCTGAGGATGGGAAGCCGGAGGTCGGTCTGGCCGAACTGTCGGGTCTGCATCGCGTGGCGCTTAGTTTTCGCGGTCGGCGGTGCGCTTGAGCGTCATCGTGCCGTAGAGCTTGACGGCGCGGGGATCGGCGACGGTCTCGGGCTTGATGATGAGCTGGAAAGCTGCGCCGGCTTTTTTGAAAATGGCGGTGCCTTTGTTGCCAAACGAGTCGTCGAAGGTGAATTCCAGCTCGCCCTTTTCGTTGAGTTTCCCTTTGCCGCTGCCGTCGGGCGCGGCTCCAGAGCCGTCGGCGCGGCCTGCGGAGAACTCCATCTCGGCGCTGTCGCCGTTGTGGCGGATGATGAGGATGAAGACGGTCTTGGCGTCGTCGGAGCGCTCGTAGTGGCCGGTGAAATCGGGCGCGACTTTCTCCGCACCGGGTTTTTCGACGGCGGGCTTGGCGGGTTTTTTCGGCGCAGCCGCGACGGGGAGGGCGAGGGCTGCGGTGAGGGCGAGGAGGGTGATGAGACGTTTCATTTTGGTTTTTTGGCGGGGTTCAGTTTTGGCGGCAGCCCATGGTCAGGAGCAGA
>JANXSB010000011.1 GCA_025352865.1 Chthoniobacter sp.
AAGTGGGTTGGCCGGGACTTGAACCCGGAACCAATACCTTAAAAGGGTACTGCTCTACCATTGAGCTACCAACCCGTGCCCCGAAATGGGGAGCGGTAGTTAATTCACCGCGGAAGGTGACGCAAGAAATTATTGCCGCTACGCTGCGCGGCCCATGCCACCGTCGATTTCGACCATTCGCCCGAACCGCTGGAAGACGCGTCTCGGCACGATTTTCGCCGCGGTTTTCGTCGTCGCGATGGGCGTGCATTTTCTGCCGGGCACGAGGAGCGCGGTCGATCCGATGGTGAGCATGCCACTGCTCGCGATGGAGGCGGTGGCGGGAAAGACGCTGTATTACAACGGCCCCGCGCGCCCGTGGCTGGAGAGGAAGCGGCCGGAACTGCTCGGCGCGGATGATGCCGCCGCGTCGGCGGAAAAGGTGCGCGCTTTCTCGCAGGCGGTGCTCGATCCGCAATCCTTCCGGCGGCTCGACCGGCAGTTCCGTTTCGATGCGCTGCTGCTGCTCGGCGATCCGAGCGAGTACCGGCCGCTGCTCGATCATCTCATCGCCACGAAGGATTTCCGCCCGGTGTACGTGGATCACTGGGCGATCATTCTCCGGCGCGACCCGCCGGTCGCGTGGCAGATGGAGGATTTCACGCCGGTGCGCGCGAAGATCGCGCGGCTGGAGAAATCCGGGCGCGCCATCTGCCTCGCCCGTGCGGCGACGAAGCTCGCGGCGCTGCGGATGTTTTCCGAAAGCCAGTCACTGCTCGATGAGGCGCGGGGGCTCGACGGGAAATCGAAGGATGTGTGGAGCGGCTATGCCACGCTGCACATGGATCGCGGCGAATGGCAGGACGCGATGACCTGCGCGGATCGCGCGCTCGATGGCAGGACGGAGCCGCTTTCCGCGCTCGCGGTGAAAACGCAGGTGCTCTACGCGACGAAGCATTTCTCCGAGGCCTACGAGCTTTCCAAGCAGCTCATCGAGCGGCTGCCGGATGATCCGAACCTGCTTTTTTACCACGCGAAAATCGCGCACGAGGCGCATGCGTATCAGGCCGAGGTCGCGGCGCTGGAAAAGCTCATCGCCCGCGCGGAGGCCGATGGGCGCGCGGTCTCCGGCTATCAGATGTACCTGGCGCAGGCCTACGCGTCGGCGGGCGACGCGCCGCACGCGATCGACGCCTTCATGCGCGTGCTCAATGACCCGGAGCTGCCGCAGGATCAGCGCGATTTTGCGCGGGAAAACATCACGCGGATCAAGAAGCGGACGGGGCTGTGAGAGGTATGAGGTATGAGGTATGAAAGATGAGTGATGAGCGGCCCCTGCTTTTCATCACTCATCCTTCATACCTCATACCTCTCACATACCTCTCTGCCGCTTTCCCGTCTTGACGCATCCGCGCGGCTCCCGTAATTTCCGCGCAATTCCAATTCCGGCGTCAGCCAAGTGGGCCTCAAACCCACTTTTTTTTGTCCCCGGATACGGACACCATTTATGAACAGTGACATCCTCGCAGGTCTCGATTTTTTTGAGCGCGAAAAGGGCATCAAACGCGATGTGCTCTTGGAAGCGATCAATACGGCTGTACTGACCGCCGCCCGCAAAGCCGTGGGCCCGGCGCGGGATTTGCGCGTCGAGATCGATGCGAAGACCGGCGAGATCAAGGCCTACGCGAAGCTGACCGTGGCGGAGAAAGTGGAGAACAAGCACGACGAGATTTCGTTCAAGACGGCGAAGATGTTCAAGAGCGATATTCAGATCGGCGAGGACATCGAGGTGCCGGTGACGCCGAAGGACTTTGGGCGCATCGCCGCGCAGACCGCGAAGCAGGCGATGATGCAGCGCATCCGGCAGGCGGAAAAAGAGATGATTTACGACGAGTTCAAGGATCGCGCCGGCGAGATCGTCAGCGGCACGGTGCGGCGGTTTGACCGCTCGGACGTGATCGTGGATCTCGGGAAATTCGAGGCGCTCATGCCGAACCGCGAGCGCGTGCAGACCGAGGACTACAACATCGGCGACCGCCTCCGCGCCTACGTCGTGGCCGTGGAAAACGGCGCGCGCGGGCCGGAGATCATCATTTCGCGCAGCCATCCGAATTTCGTGCGCCGGCTTTTTGAAATGGAAGTCAGCGAGATCAACGACCGCACCGTGGAGATCAAGGGCATCGCCCGCGAGGCCGGGTATCGGACGAAAATCGCGGTCTTCAGCGCGAACGAGAAAGTCGATCCCGTGGGCGCGTGCGTGGGCATGCGCGGCGCGCGGGTGAAGAACATCGTGCGCGAGCTGAACAACGAGAAAGTGGACATCATCCGCTGGAGCGCGGACATGAAGGAACTCGTGCTCGAAGCGCTCAAGCCCGCGAAAGTGAAAAGCGTGACGCTCGACGAGGCGAAGAAAACCGTCCTCATCAAAGTGGACGAGGATCAGCTCTCGCTCGCCATCGGCAAGCGCGGGCAGAACGCGCGGCTGACCTCGCGGCTGACCGGCTGGGACATCAATATCGAGCAGGACAAATCGGCAGAGAAAATCTTTGAGGGCAAAAAGGAGAGCGCGGCCCTGACCTTTGCCGAAGCCCTGAAGGTGACGCCCGAGGTCGCGGCGAAACTCGTCGGCGTCGGCATGAACAGCGTGGAAACCATCGCCACCGGCAGCGCACCGCAGGACATCGCCGACGTGCTCGGCATCGAACTCGCCGAAGCGACCGCCATTCACGAAGCCGCGCGACAGGAATACGAAAAAGGCCCGGCTGCCGCGAAGCAGCCATGAAGACCGCTTCCAAAAAAACTTTTGATGCCCACCAAGACGACCACAAAGACCAGCGCGAAAAAGCCCGCCGACACCAAGGCGAAGGCCAAGGCTCCTGCTGCGCCGAAAGCATCTGCCAAGGCGGCAGCTCCCGCTGAAAAGACCAAGGCTGCAGCACCTGCCGAACCCGCGCCCGCCAAAGTCGCGCAGGCCACGGTTTCGCTGATCGACGCGAAACCCAAACGCGCCGCCCGCCGTCCCACGGAACTGGAGAACAAACCGTTCGGTCGCATCCCCATCTCGAAAATCCTCGCGCCGGAAGCGCCGAAGACGCCGCCTCCCGCCGCTGCCACGCCCGCGCCCGCGCCCGCCGCCGATACAGCCACGACCGATGGCGCTGTCTCCGCAGCCACCGATGCGGCCCCAGCCAGCGACGAAAAGATTATCCATCTCAAGCCCCCCTTCTCCGTCAAAGACCTCGCCACCGCGATGGGCATCCCGCCCTTCAAAGTCATCGGCGACCTGATGGAGATGAACATTTTCGCCTCGATCAACCAGACGATCGAAGCCGAAATCGCAGGCAAAGTTTGCACCAAGCACGGTTTCGTTTTTGAAAAGGAAACCCGTAAGATCGGCGGCGGCGTGCACAAGCCGGTCGTCGTGGACCACAAGCCGAAGGAACCCACGAAACCGAAGCCCGATGAACTCCATCATCGCGCCCCGATTGTCACCTTCATGGGCCACGTCGATCACGGCAAGACAACCCTCATGGACGCCATCCGCAAGACCCGCGTCGCCGCGGGCGAGGCCGGCGGCATCACCCAGCACATCGGCGCCTACAGCGTCACGCACAACCACCACCGGATCACCTTCCTCGACACCCCCGGCCACG
>JANXSB010000048.1 GCA_025352865.1 Chthoniobacter sp.
CCCGGCTCCGCCGCACCGCGCCTACTCCTCTTTCAGCGGCACGTCGAGCTGCCGGAGCACCTCGAAAACATGCCGGATCAGCCCCTTGTAATGCTGCTGCACGACGAGGTCGTTCGACTCCTTTTCCAGCGCGAGAAAATCGGCGAAATCCTCCTGGAGCTTGAGCGCGAGCAAAGTGCGGAGCTGGGCGTCGGGATCGGTCACGGGAGCGCCGGACATCGCGCCGGTGCTCTGCGCGAGGTCTTCGCTGTGCTGCGTCAGCTCGGTGATCTGCGTTTGCAGTTCCGCGTTGCGCGCTTCGAGCTGGAGGTTGAGCCGCGCGAGTTCGTCGGGCGTTGGCGCTCCCTCGATGATCGCGCCCAGCTTTTCCACGCGGCGCGGGCGCTCTTCCCGCGGACGCGCTTTGGCCGTGGCGAGTTCCGTGCGCAAGCCCTGCACATGCTGCTCGATCTGCCGGAGCGTGGAGGCGAGATCAAAACGTCCGCCGCTGCTGCTGCCGGCATTGCGCGGTTCATAGACCGGACGCGCGCGCGGCCCATCGCGCCGCGGCTCCTGCGCCTCCTGCGGCTTTTGCGGTCGCGGCTCATAAACAGGACGCACTTTTTTCGGCGGCGGCGCGGCTTCGTCCGACGGCTCGTCATCCTCGCGATCTTCATCGTCGTCATCATTCGGCTTCGCGTTTTCGGCGGAGGCGTCGCGCTCGTCTCCGTCGCCATCCACCCGCGAACCCTCACCGGCACTGGTTTCCGCGCCCGCTGGTTTCAAAGCCGCTGCGATTTCCTCCGGCAATTCCGCCACCTCTTTCCGTAGCGCGCTCTGCCATCTTCCACTCCAGCGGCTCACGCCTTTCTTCACCGCTTCGAGCGCTTCGGGATGGAGCTTTCCGAGCAGGCCGTTTTCCTGCGCCCATTTCAAAATGCCGAGCTGCGTGACCGGCGGATGCGGGATCGTAAAGACGGACATCACCGCGCAATGCACCAGCACATCGGCCTCGGCGGGCTTGAGATCCGCGAGCGCGAGCTGCGCCACCCACGGCTTTGCGCGCCCGATGAAGACGTTGGAAAAAATCTGCGCGTGCTTCGGGGCAAGCGCGCCCGAGTCCTTGTCGCGCATCTCCTTCGCCACGGCCACGGCGACTTTCAGCGTCACCGGCGCGTCCACTTTGAAAAGCGCGCGCGCCACGCTCAGCCGCATCCGCCGCGCGGCATCGGTCTCGTCCTTGCCGAGCCCCGCGAGGAGCTGCGTGCGAAAGCCCGCCGTCAGCTCCGGCCACACCTGCTCAATGGCCCGCACGCCCACAATCCACGGCACCTTTGGCAGCGCATCCACCGCCCGCGCCACGCCCGCGCGTCCGGCGAGCAGCGCCTCCTTGAGCAGCACGGTCATGCGCTCTTCGTTGGCGGGAGAAAGGCGCGTGCGCTGGGAGGCTTCGGCGAGTTGTGTGAGTTCATCCGCTGGGGCGGCGTCGCCAGTCGCGAGCGGCGTGTCGTCGCCGAGAGGCAATTCGGCGGGCAGCTCCTGGTCAGGCGCGGGCGCGTTTTCGAGCGGGGTTTCGGGCGAGGGCTGCTCCTCGGGGAGATTGGTTTCCATGGATTAAAAATTCGCCGCCAAGACAACGGGCGCACCTTCGCGAACGCGAGGAAAAAGAGTCGCCGACGATTTGCCGTGAAAAACAAAAACCGCCGGGCTCCTCGCGGAACCCGGCGGTTGTTAGTTGTTAGCGGATGCTAGCTAAGCGTGCTGCTTAGTAGTCCATGCCGCCCATGCCGCCGCCGCCACCGCCGTGGTGGTCGCCAGCCGGGGCTGCCTTCGGCTCGGGCCGCTCGCAGATGATCGCCTCGGTGGTCAGGAGCAGGCCGGAGATCGACGCGGCGTGCTGGAGCGCGCTGCGGGTCACTTTCGCGGGGTCCACGACGCCGGCTTTGATGAGGTCTTCATAGACGCCAGTGGCGACGTTGTAGCCTTCATTGCCTTTGCGCTTCTTGACTTCGGCAACGATGAGCGCGCCTTCCTGGCCGGCATTGTCGGCGAGGGTGCGGAGCGGAGCTTCAATGGCGCGACGCACGATCTGGAGGCCGATCGCTTCGTCACCTTCGAGCTTGAGCGTGTCGAGCACCTTTTGCGCACGGATGAGGGCGACGCCGCCACCGGGGACGATGCCTTCTTCCACCGCCGCACGGGTCGCGTGCAGGGCGTCTTCGACGCGGGCTTTCTTTTCCTTCATCTCGGTCTCAGTCGAGGCGCCGACATTGATGACGGCCACCCCACCGGCGAGCTTGGCAAGGCGCTCCTGGAGCTTCTCCTTGTCGTAATCGCTGGTCGTTTCCTCGATCTGCCGGCGAATCTGCGAGACGCGGCCTTGGATGTCAGCCTGCTTGCCGCCGCCTTCGACGATGGTGGTGTTCTCCTTGTCGATGGTCACGCGCTTGGTGCGGCCGAGGTCTTCGAGAACGATATTTTCGAGCTTAAGACCGAGGTCTTCGGTAATGCACTTACCACCGGTGAGGATGGCGATGTCTTCCATCATGGCTTTGCGGCGGTCACCAAAGCCGGGAGCCTTGACGGCTGCGACCTGGATGGTGCCACGGAGCTTGTTCACCACGAGCGTGGCGAGGGCTTCGCCTTCCACGTCTTCAGCGATGATGAGGAGCGGCTTGCCGGTCTTCGCGGTCTTCTCGAGCACGGGGAGCAGGTCCTTGAGGGAGCTGATTTTCTTCTCGTGGATGAGGATGTACGGGTTGTCGAGGATGGTCTCCATCGACTCCGCATTGGTCACGAAGTAAGGCGACAGGTAACCCTTGTCAAACTGCATGCCTTCGACGATGGTCGTGAATTCCTTGTCCACCGTGGCATGCTTGGCGCGGCCGAGGTCTTCGAGGGTCACGTTGTCGAGCTTGATGCCGAGGTCTTCAGTGATGCAACGGCCGCCGGTGAGGACGGCGATGTCTTCGAGCATCGCTTTGCGGCGGTCGCCGAAGCCGGGAGCCTTCACGGCTGCGACTTGGAGCGTGCCACGGAGCTTGTTCACCACGAGCGTGGCGAGGGCTTCGCCTTCCACGTCTTCCGCGATGATGAGCAACGGCTTGCCGACCTTGGCGATCTTCTCGAGGATCGGGAGGAGATCCTTGAGGCTGCTGATCTTCTTCTCGAAGTTCAACACGTAGGCGTCTTCAATCTTGGCTTCCATCGTC
>JANXSB010000058.1 GCA_025352865.1 Chthoniobacter sp.
GATCTGCGCGCGCAGCTTCGCATCCGGCATCTGCGGCGCGAGCGCGAGCGCGGCGTTGAGTTTCTCCGCGAATTGTTTGTTCGCCTCCTGATAGGCCGGAAATGCTGCCGTCAGCACCCCGGTCTCCTGCGCAAAATCCACCGGCGTAATCGTGATCCTCGTCGCCTCGTCCGCCTTTCCCGCACCAATGAGCATGTGCTTCTGTTCCGCGAGATCGCCATTCACGGCCTCCTTCGTCTTGATCGCCGCCGCCGCCTCGGTGAGGTCGGACAAAATTCCGCGCACATCCTCGACGGAATCACCATACGCATTCGCAAAGGCGTCGAATCCGGCGAGCGCTTCATTCGCCTGCTCGACCGTCTGCCCGTGGGCGGTGAACTGCTGGAATTGCGCGAGGCGCAGGTCGTTGAGCGTGCGGTTGATCGCGGTGTGGGCATCGACCTGGCGGCGGATGAAGTCCACATACTCCAGCCCGGCGAGCCGATAGACGCGGATGTTCCGCGCGTTCATCCCGAAAAACCCCGCTCCCTCGCGAAACAGAAAAATCGTAATCAGCACGAGGACGATGACCGCCACCGTCGCGTTGCTGCCAAAGAAGTATTTGATGATGTCATCCGGAGTCAGCCCCAGAATCCGGAGCCGGTTCCGGTTGAGCAGCGCGTCGCCGATGGGTCGCCGTGCTGGCGGAGGATTGGCGGTGGCGGAACTCATGGAAAATGCAGAACGCGGAAAAGGATGGAATTAGAAACCCGGCAAGTGGGCTGGCAAGAGGGCGACTGTTACAAGTGTGTGTACTGGAAAACGCCGCGCGTGCCCCGATCGCGCCAGTTTCAAAGAAAGGGCCCGCCGAAACACAGCGTTCGACGGGCCCTTCGACCTAAGACACCTGAACCAAATTACTTGATCGTCGCAAAGCCCACCTGGCTCACGATCGCCTGGCCTTTCGGGCTGAGCGTGAAATCGACAAACTCCTTCGCCTCACCGGCGGGCTCGCCGTTCGTGTAGTAAAAGGTCGGGCGCGAATACGGATAGGTCTTGGCACGCACCGTGGCCTGCGACGGGGCGAGGCCATCGACTGGCAGAGCCTTCAGTCCAGCCGCCTTGATGTAAGCAAGGCCGACATAGCCGATGCCGCCGACATTCTTGCCGACTTCCGCGGCGATCTGCTCATTACCCGCCATCTTCTGCGAGCCGCCCGCGTAGTCGCGCTTCTTCATGGCGAGTTCCTTGAAGTCGGAATAAGTGCCCGACGAGGTGTTGCGCGTGTAGATCGAAATCTTCCCGGCGGTACCGCCGACGGCACTCCAGTCGGTGATGTCGCCGGTGAAGATTTTCTCGACCTGCTGTTTGGTCAGACCCTTCACGGGGTTCCCCGCATTCACGACGATGGCGATGCCGTCATAGGCCACGATAGTCGGATTCAGTTTGATCCCTTTTGCGCCCGCCGCGGAAACCTCCGTGGACTTAGTCCGGCGGCTGGACATGCCAATATTCGCCGTGCCGTCGATGAGCGCCGCGATGCCCGTGGTCGAGCCTTCGGCGGCGATGTCAAAACTCGTACCGGCGTGCTCGGCTTTGAACGCCTCCGCGAGTTGCGGGACAAGCTTGGCCCCGAGCGTGTCGGAACCTTTGATGACGATACGGCCCGCATGAGCTAGCGAAGCTGTCAGCGCGAGGGCGGCTGCCGTGATGATAAGTTGGGTCAGTTTCATAAGATGCAAAGTAAGTTTGGCAAGTAAGTTTCCCGGTAGAGAAGCGGTGTCCTTTGCAGGACACCGGCCCCGACCAAGAAAGAGGGTTAGAACTTCAGGCTGAAATCGACCAGCAGGATGTTGGTGTGATTTGCATCGGCGATGCCATTGCCGTTGGTCGCCTCGCCTCCAATCAGGTTCTGGCGCACATTCCATGCACCCATCCAAGACACTGAACCCACCGCAAAGTCAGTGAAGTTATACACGACACTAGCCTTGTAGCCCCGCATGTTCAATTCGCCGAGGGCGAAGTCGGAATCGGTCAGGTTCGGATCGACAGAGGCGATACCGGTCTGCCGCCAGTTGAGCAGCAGCGACCAGTCACCCGCTTTCTTATTCTCTCCGACCTGCACGCCGACGAGGTAGGCATAATCGTCCTCGTTCTTATGATTGGTCACCTTCACACCGCCCTGTGCACCGCCATCGAAGTTAGCCAGGAGATACATGTTCTCCTCGCGCTTGCGACCCTCAATGTTGTAAGAGAAGTCCCAGTAGAACTTCGTCTTCAGCTCTCCGAGCTTGAAGGAGACATCGCCCGGAAAGAGCAGCAGGCTGAGATTGCGGCTGGCGCCTGAAACAAGCCCGCTGTCATTGAAGGCGTTCTCGTTATTCGCGCCGGTAATGGTGCCTGCGTTTTCAACCAGCCAGC
>JANXSB010000075.1 GCA_025352865.1 Chthoniobacter sp.
GGCAATCCCGAGCCGCGCGGGCTCGGCGCATTCGTCGTCCGCGGCGTGCAGCCCGCGCAGAAAACCATCGACTGCCATCTCGTCGGCCTGCCCGACGGCGCGCTCCATTTTCGCGCCAGCCAGGGCGGACGCCGCCTCCAGGTCGGCTGGGCTCCCGTGGGCTTGCAGCGGTGAGGCGGATCGAAACTCGGGTTCTTAATCGTAATCTTAATCGGCAAGCGGAGCGCGCAGCGCCTTTCACCTGACCCGCCACCCAGCCGTTCCCCCCACCGGGCGGGATTACGATTACGATCAAGATTACGATTAAGACTTTCAGCCCACCGTTGACAACCTCCCGTCGCCCGGCCAGCTTCGCGCCCCTTTTCCGATGAGCCTCATCGTCCAAAAATACGGCGGCACCTCCGTCGGCAATCCCGAACGCATCCTCAACGTCGCCCGCCGCGTCGTCGCCACGCAGGAGGCGGGGCATCGCGTGGTGGTTGTCGTCTCGGCGATGAGCGGTGTGACGGACGGGCTCATCAAGCTCGCCAAGCAGGTCTCGAAAAACCCTGCCGAGCGCGAGATGGACGTGCTCCTCTCGACCGGCGAGCAGACGACCATCGCGCTCACGGCGATGGCCATTCACGGGCTCGGCAAAAGGGCCGTCTCGCTAACCGGCGCACAGGCTGGCATCATCACCGACGGCGTGCATACCCGCGCGAAGATCGCGAACATCACCCCGAAGCAGATCCACGCCCACCTCAAGAATGACGAGATCGTCATCGTCGCCGGCTTCCAGGGCGAGACCACCGACGGGCGCATCACCACCCTCGGGCGCGGCGGCAGCGACCTCACCGCCATCGCCATCGCCGCCGCCATCAAGGCCGATGTCTGCCAGATTTTCACCGACGTGGACGGCGTCTATACCTGCGACCCGCGCATCGTCCCGAGCGCGCGAAAGATCGACGCCATCAGCTACGACGAAATGCTCGAAATGGCATCGAGCGGCAGCAAAGTCATGCAGTCGCGCAGCGTCGAGTTTGCGAAAAAATTTGGCGTCGTCTTCGAGGTGCGCAGTTCTTTCAACAACAACCCAGGGACCATCGTCACCGAAGAAACCACCGATATGGAAAACGTCGTCGTCCGCGGAGTCAGCATCGAAAAAAACCAGGCCAAAGGCACCATCCGCCAGGTGCCCGACCGCCCCGGCACCGCCGCGAAAATCTTCGCCGCGCTCGCCGCCACCAATGTCATCCTCGACATGATCGTGCAGAGCGACAGCGTGGGCGACACCAACGACATCTCCTTCACCCTCAACAAAGACGAACTGCCCAAGGCCCAGCAAGCCGTCAACGCCGTGATGAAAGAAATCGGCGCCAAGGACATCATCACCGAGGAAGGCATCGCCAAACTCTCCATCGTCGGCATCGGCATGCGCTCCCACAGCGGCGTCGCCGCCCGCCTTTTCGAGGCCATGAGCGCCGGCGGCATCAATATCCAGATGATCTCCACCAGCGAGATCAAGACCGCCGTCATCATCGACGAAGCGAAAATCCACGAAGCCGCGCAGCTCGCGCACGAAGCCTTCGGCCTCAGCGGAAAAGCCTAGGCGCTAAAACCGCACGACCACTCCATCCACCGCTGCGGAAACATTCCGAAGATCCCCAGCCCCCTCAACCCACACCACTCACCGTGTAACCACACGACCAAACACGCTCACCGGCTCTTGACCCCTTTCATAGGGGTTAGGCGCTTCCGATTGCGAGTTACATATGAAATTGATGCGGGTCATATTCGCGTGGCTTCGGAGCGCGGATTAGAACGCGACGAATGGGTTGTTCCGGGCCGTCATTAGCGCGATCATTCGTGTAGAAAGTTACGGCAATCGGATTGGTTCGCTGGGTGCGTCGTATGTCGTCGAGAATGGCGATAATGCGATCTTGGTCGGTTCGACTGCGAATACCGTAAATATAAATTTCGGTTCGAGGAGCAAGGGGACGCCCGTAAACCTGACGGCCATCGTCGTTCTCTTCGCCGTGGCCGGGTCGCGGCGCGAGTCGCCGGAATGTGTAGCGATCCTTAAGAGCCTTACAAATCTTGCTGGCTTCATCTGCGGAATCTCCGCCCGGCAAATACGGAACACACGCAGCAAGCATGACAGACAACGCAGCGCAAAGAACAAGAGAACTGATTTTCATACGGTGAGCGCAGAAGCGCCTAACATTGTTTGGTGAGAATTATTTCTCGGTATCGGAAAATCCAAGAAAAATGTGGGGGCCAACCGCCTCCGGCCAGAAATGGCGGAAGGGGCGGGGGCGGAAAGGCGGCCGGGCGGGGCGGAAACGGGGTTTTCAGTGTAAATGGGGGTTGGGCTGGTCATTGCTGCGATCCAGCCAAAACTCGCCGCCGCGCCGATTCACCGAGCCGGAGCGCCGGCGAATGCCCGCGCTTTCCAGATGCCGGTTCGCACGGCACGTTCCCGCCAACCGCCACTATGAAGCCATCCACTTTTCTCTCGCTCTACGACAAACTCGAAAAGCTCGTGCGGCATCTGCCCGATGCGCTCCAGGGGCCGATCCTGCGGGAGATCACGCCGATCAAGACGCTCTTCCTGCTCCAGCGCGCCCCGCGACTCGTGCTGCTCGGGCCGGGCGGCGCGGGGAAGGTGGAACTGCTGCGCGCGCTCTTTGGCACGGACGTGGCGCGGGCCGGGGAGGAAAACCTGAGCGACGGGACGTGGCAGACCTTTGGGCAGAAAAGCCGGGGCGCCCTGCAACTGCTCGACGCCCGGCGGCCCGCCTCGCTGAACATGCTGCGGGCGGCGCTCGCGGCGGAAGCGCCGGATCTTTTCGTCTTCGTGCGCCCGGCGCTGGCGATCGACGACGACCTCGCCGCCGATCTCGAACACGCGGCGCAAATCCTCGCCTGCGCGGAGCAGCGCGGCGGCGGGCGCGCGAAGCTGCTCGGCGTGCTCGTGCCGGGTGCGGCGGCGGAGACGGAGCATGCGCGGCAGGAGCTGAACGCCGCGCTGCACACGCGCACGGAATTGAGCGACCGCATGGTGGGCACGCTCGCGCTGGGCGACGGCGGGGAGCGGCTGGCGGAGCTGATCGCCATCGAGCTGCCGGGCGAGGCGCAGCTCGAAATGGCGCGGCTCTCCGGCAACCGCGCGCTGCAAAAGCAGATCGCGCAGGTCGTGATCAAAAGCGTGACGGCGATCAGCGCGGCCATCGGCGCGCAGCCCATCCCGCTCGCGGATTTCCCGATTCTCACCTCGCTGCAAGGCACGATGGTCGCGAGCATCATGCACATCAGCGGACGCGAGATGAGTGTGAAGCTCGCGGGCGAATTCATCGCCGCGCTCGGCGCGAACATCGGCTTCGGCCTGGTGCTGCGCGAGGGGACGCGGGCGGTGCTGAAGTTTGTGCCCGTGTGGGGCAACGCCGTCTCCGGCGCGGTCGCGGCGGGCGGCACGTATGCGATGGGGCGCGCGGCGGCGGCGTATTTCATCGAAGGCGTGTCGCTCGCCGATGCGCGCGGGCTTTTCCGCCGGAGGCGAAAGGAAACGCCGCTGCTCAAAGACTGACGCAGGGGCCGTGGCCGGGTCGCAGGCGGTTGCTATTCGGCGGCGCGGCGGCATAGTCGGCGGACAATTTTTTCCATGTGCGGCATCGCCGGCGTATTCTCATTTCAAAACGAGGCTCTGCCTTTCGATCTCGCGCTCCTGAGCCATCGCGGGCCGGACTCGCGCGGTGAGTGGTGGGCGGAAAACCGCCGCCGCTGGCTGGGTCACACGCGGCTCGCCATCCTCGATCTTTCGCCCACCGGCGCGCAGCCGATGACCGACCCGGCGACGGGCAACGTGATCGTCTTCAACGGCGAAATTTACAACCACCTCACGCTCCGCCGCGAACTCGAGGCGCTCGGCGCGACCTTCGCCGGCACGAGCGACACCGAGACGCTGCTCGCCGCCTACCGGCTGTGGGGCGAGGCCATGCTGCCGCGGCTCAAGGGCATGTTTGCCTTCGCGATTTTCGACAAGGCGGGCGACTCCTTTTTCCTCGCGCGCGACCGCTTTGGCATCAAGCCGTTCTACTGCTGGCGCGGAAAGGACGCGTTTGTTTTTGCGTCGGAAATCCGCGGCATCGCAAAGCGCGGCGGCCTGCGGAGCACGCGCGAATCCGTGGCCGCGTATCTCCAGTGGGGCTGCTGCCCGCACTCGGCGCTGCTTTATCCCGAGGTCTTCGAGCTGCCCGCCGGCTCGTATCTGCGCATCACCGCCGGCCCGGAGATCAAGGCCCAGCCTTATTGGCCGCCCGCGCGCTTTGCAAACACCACTCCCGCCGGAGGCCATCCCGCGCTCGTCCGCCGCACGCGCGAACTCCTCGCCGCCGCCGTCCACGAGCACATTCTCTCGGATGTTCCCGTCGCGTGCTTCCTCAGCGGCGGCATCGACTCCTCGGTCATCACCGCCCTCGCCGCGGGCGAGCTGCACCGCGGACTGCACACTTTTTCCGTCGGCTTCGAGGACGCCACCTACGACGAGAGCCGCTACGCGCGCCTCATCGCCGAACGCTACCAGACCGACCACACCGAAATCCGCCTCAGCTCCGATGCGGTCATCGAGACCGTGAAGGAAGCCGTGCTCGCCATGGACCTGCCCTCGCTCGACGGCATCAACTCCTACATCGTCGCGAAGGAAGTCGCGCGGCGCGGCTTCAAAGTCGCGCTCGCCGGCGTGGGCGGCGACGAGCTCTTCGGCGGCTACCCGCAGTTTCGCACCCTCTCCCGGATCAAGTATCTCGCCCTCGCCCCGCGTCCGCTGCTCGCGCTTTTGCTGCGTTTGAAAAAGGGACGCCACCTCCTCACCGACACGCCCCGCAGCATGGACGCCGGCCTTTTCGCGCAATGGTGGCGGCGCTCGTGGAATGCCGCGCTGCTCCGCGACATCGGTCTCCCCGCGCGCGCGATTCCCAACGAGCCTCGGCCCGAACTCGCGGATGACTTCGCAAAAATAAGCTGGTCCGAACTCAGCCACTACATGCGCGACATGCTCCTGCGCGACTCCGACCAGATGAGCATGGCCGTCTCGCTCGAAGTGCGCGTGCCCTTTCTCGATCACGAGCTGGTCGAATTTCTCCTCGGCCTCCCCGCGGCGGAAAAGGAACGTCCCGGCCTCGTCAAATCCCTCCTCATCGACGCCACCGCCGACCTCCTCCCGCGCGAAATCTACGACCGTCGCAAAATGGGTTTCGAGCTGCCCATGCCCGCGTGGATGCGCGGCCCGCTGCGCGAGTTCACCGTCGCTGGCCTCGGGCACCTCGCCGCCGCCGGCGTCTGCGACCGCGCGCACGCGCTCGCGCACGACCGGCAGTTCCTCGCCGGCCAGCTCCCGTGGCAGAAGCTCTGGGCGCTCGTGGTGCTCGGCTGGTATCTCCGCAAAACATCCCCGCCCGCAGCGGAAGCTGCCGCCTGATTGCACGGAGCAGGGCGATGTCAGTCGAAAAGCGAGAGCTGATTCGTCGGTACGCGAAACGCCGCGGTGGACAGCTCGGGCACTTCGCCGCGGAAGCCGGCCTTGCGTTTGGCGACGGCGAAGAGCGCCTTGATCTGCTCTGCAAAAATGCCCCCGCCTTTCATCCGCGAGCCGAACTTCGGGTCGTTGAGTTTGCCGCCGCGCATGGACTCGATGCGCCCGAGCACCTTGTCCCTGTGGCCCGGCGCATGACGCTCCAGCCACTCGGTGAAAAGTGGCGCGACGGCCCACGGAAGGCGCACAATCGTGTAGCCCGCCGAGCGTGCGCCGGCGCGGGCGGCGGCGGCGAGGAGGTCGGGGATTTCGTGATCGGTGAGGCCGGGGATGATCGGCGCGGTGAGCACGATGACCGGCACGCCCGCGGCGCTCAGTTCCTCGATGGCCGCGAGCCGCAGGCGAGGCGGCGAGGCGCGCGGCTCCAGCGTTTTCGCGAGCGCGCCGTCGAGCGTGGTGAGCGAGATGCAGACGTGCGCCGCGCCGTGCTGTGCCAAGTCCGAGAGGTGATCGAGGTCGCGCGTGACGAGGTGGTTTTTCGTGATGATGCCGACGGGATTGCGAAACTCCGCGAGCACCGCGAGGCAGCGCCGCGTGAGCTGGAGCCGCCGCTCGACGGGCTGGTAGCAATCGCTGATCGCGCTCATGGCGATGGGCTGCGGCTGCCAGCTTTTTTTGGAAAGTTCGCGTCGGAGCAGCTCGGGCGCGTTTTCCTTCACCACGATCTTCGTCTCGAAATCGACCCCGGCGGAGAAGCCGAGGTACTCGTGGTACGGCCGCGCGAAGCAGTAGGCGCAGCCATGCTCGCATCCGCGGTACGGATTCAGGCCGGCGTGGAACGGGATGTCCGGCGAATCGTTGAACGAGATGACCGACTGCGAATCGTCGCGGAGAAACTGGGTGCGCGGGCGGAGCGGCTCGCCGTCCTCATCCACGAGCGCCTCGGGCTCCAGTTCGACCGTGAGTTTGGCAAAGCGGTTGTGCGGATTCGACGCGGAGCCGCGGCCGGCGGGCGAAGGATTTTGCGGCTGAAACGACATGTGTTCGTTGGAACACATTTCACCCGGAATGCCAGCTTGCCCTTCAGTCGTCGAATAGAGTGTCTGCCAAAAGATATTCCCGGATCCCAATTCCGTTAATTTGGTAAAATTCCGTAATTCCGTTTTTGTTTTTTCAGACGGAATTAACGGAATTT
>JANXSB010000130.1 GCA_025352865.1 Chthoniobacter sp.
GCGCTCGTCATCGGGTCGTCGCTCGGCTCGGCGGTCATCCTCGCGCAGGAGCAGGTCTATGATGAACGCGGCGAGCTGATGCCAGGCGCAGGCTCTTTCCATGTGCCGAACGACTACGTCCTCGCGCTCGCGCGGCAGCACCCGGAGTTTCTCCCCGCCGTCTCGATCCACCCCGCGCGCCCCGATGCGCTCGACGAACTCGACCGCTGCCTCGCCGCCGGCGCGGTCATGCTCAAGCTCCTGCCCAACTGCCACAACGTCGATTGCAACAACCCGCGCTACGCTCCGTTTTGGAAAAAGATGGCCGCCGCCGGACTCCCGCTGCTCGCCCACACCGGTGGCGAAAACACCGTCCCCGTCATCCGCCCCGAATACGCCGACCCGCGCGTGCTCACGCTGCCGCTGGAATGCGGCGTCACCGTCATCGCCGCGCACTGCGCCACGCGCAGCGGCCTGCGCGACCCGGATTATTTTCCCGTCTTCGCAGAAATGACCGCGCGCTTTCCAAATCTGTACGGCGACAACAGCGCCTTCAATCTCCCCATGCGCGGCGAGCACACCCGCGCCGCCGTGCGCGAGCCGCTCGCCTCGCGCATGATCTACGGCAGCGATTTTCCCGTCCCCATCATGGGCCTCTGGTCGTGGCTGCGCCGCTTCATCGACTGGCCAACCTATCGCCGCTGGGAGCGCCACCCGAACGGCCTCGAACGCGACTACCAACTCAAGCGCGCGATGGGTTTCCCCGAGGAATCCTTCACCCGCCTTCACGCCCTGCTCCGCCGCGCGCGGTGAGGGGAAATGACGAACGACGAATGACGAATGACCGGACGTTGCGGAGTCCTTCGAGCTTCGTCATTCGTCATTCTCCCTCACACCTCGATCCCCAGCCGCTTCATTTTCCCGTAGAGCGTGGGGCGGTGGATGCCGAGGATCTGCGCGGCTTTTTTCTTGTTCCCGTGCGTCTGCGCGAGCGCCTGGAGAATCGTTTGCTTCTCGCGGTCTTCGAGGTTTAGCGCCGTCACCGATGATGCGACGGACGCCGCCCGGAGCGCGGGCGGGAGCTGGATTTCGCGCGGCAGTTGCTTGGGCGTGATGGTGTTGTTGTCAGCGAGCACGACGGCGTACTCGATGGCGTTTTGCAGTTCGCGGATGTTGCCCGGCCAGCCGTAGTTGATGAGCGCGTCGAGCGCCTCCGGCGTGAGCGTGGGCTCGGGTTTGCCGACCTGCCGGGAGAAGCGTCCGACGAAAAGCGTGATGAGCGCAGGGATGTCCTCGCGCCGGTCGCGCAACGGCGGGATGTAAATCTGAAAGGTATTCATCCGGTAGTACAAATCCTGCCGCAGCGCGCCGGTGCGCACGGCCTCGGAGATCGGGCGGTTCGTCGCGGCGACGAGCCGGAAATTCACGGGCACTGTTTTGGTGCTCCCGAGCGGGCGGAATTCGCGCTCCTGGAGCACGCGCAAAAACCGCGTCTGCAGCTCCGGCGGCATGTCCGCGATTTCATCGAGAAAAAGCGTGCCGCCCGCGGCCTCGGCGATCATGCCGGGAAAATCCGCGACCGCCCCGGTGAACGCACCCTTCGTGTAGCCGAACAGCTCGCCCTCGATCATGTTCGCGGGAAACGCCGCGCAGTTCAGCTTCACCAGCGGGCCGCGCACGCACTTGCTGAGCCGGTGGATCTGGTTGGCGAGCACCTCCTTGCCCACGCCGCTCTCGCCGAGCAGGAGCACGTTCGCCTCGGTCGGCGCGACGCGTTCGAGCAGCCCGTGGACTTCCTGCATCGAGCGGCTTTTGGCGACGGGCATGAGCTGCCGCTCGGCCTTTTCCAGCGCGCGGGAAAGGTGCTGCTTTTCCGCGCGCAGCGTCACGGTTTCGCGTTCGAGTTTCCGCTGGTCGAGCGCGCGGCCGATGAGGCTGAGCAGCTCCTCTGGCGCGTAGGGTTTGCTGATGAAATGGAACGCGCCCTCCTTGATCGAATCGATGGCGTTGGAGAGCGAGTCCTGGGCGGTGAGGATGATGACCTGCGTCTGCGGCAGCTCCTGCCGCACCTCGCGCAGCACGTCGAGCCCTGGGCGGTCCGGCAGGCCGAGATCGAGCAGCACGAGATCGGGTTCGATCTTGCGAATCATCGCGAGGCCCTCGGACGCCGTGTGGGCCATGTGCGGCTCGTAGCCGTTGCGCTTCAGCAGCCCCTCGAGCGTGAGGAGAATCGGGCGCTCGTCATCCACGACGACGATCTTGGGAGGGGCGCGGTGGTTCATCTACGCGAGGGGAGAAAGACGCGCGTGGTGAGCTGCGCGGACGCCGCGTCGTGCGTGAATTCCACGCCGCCGCCGTGCGCGGCGAGGAGCCGTCGCGCATGGAAAATCCCGAGCCCGTAACTGCCGGGGCGCGTGGAGACGAGCGGCTCGCGGCCCCATGTCGCCGGGGCGGAGGGCAGCGCGGTGCGGTGCTCGCGGAGTTCGATTTGGAAACGTCCGGTGCGCACCGAGGCGTGCGCCGACACGGGTTCTCCGTGCTCCTGAAAGTGCGCGGCGTTTTGCCAAATCTCGCCGAGCGCGGCGAAGATCATCTCCACGTCCACGGAAATGGCCTCGCCCGCCAGATCATCTGTCCAGGCCACTTGCGGGGCGAAGTCGGGCAGCGTCTTCGCGAGCCGCGCGCGGAAATCCTCGACGAAATGTTTCGCCGGATACGTCACGGGATTCGGCGGCGCGACATGGAACCGCGCGGAGAACCGCTGGAGCATTTTTCCGTTCTCCGTGATCAATTCGCGCAGCCGCTTCAGCGCCGCCAGGGCGTCCGCGGCATCCTCGGGATCGCGCAGGAGTTCGGCGACGTAGGCCGCCTGGAGTTCCATCCCGTTGAGGCCGTTGCGCACATCGTGCGTGAGCTGGCGCACCATCACGCCGACGCGCTCGAAAGGCACGGCGACGTTCGCGGATGGCAGCTCGGCGGCGCTCATTTACGCAAGCGCGAAGGTGTCCGCCGCGGGCGTCGCGCCGGAAGTGGTTTTCACGCGCGCGTCATTCGCCGCGAGGTGGGTGAGCGCGTGCCAGACAGCCTCCGCGTCCTCGCCGAGCGATGCGCCGATTTGCCCCGCGGTCTGCGGCTGCGCGGAGAGCGCGCCCTTCGTTTTCGCGAGCAGTTTCAGCACGCCCGCCGCCGCCTTTTTTCCGGCCTCCACGCCGGGCTGATGATACGCGTTCACATTCACCAGCGTGGCGTAAAAGCCGACCGCGCGTTCGTAGAGCCCGATGAGCGCGCCGACGCTGAACGGCGTGACCTCCGGGATGCTCACGGTGATCGAATCGCGCCCGCCTTCGTAGAGCGCCGTCCTCGTGCCGCGCAAAAAGCCTTGCAGGAAATCCGCCGTCGCCGCGCCCGGCTCGACCTCGATGGACTCGCCGTCGCGGCCTTTGCGCACCTCGATGAACGTGAGGAAAAAGTTGTGCACGCCGTCGCGGAGCTGCTGCACGTAGGCATGCTGGTCGGTCGAGCCCTTGTTGCCATAGACGGCGATGCCCTGGTTCACTTTTTTGCCGTCGAGATCGAGTTCCTTGCCGAGCGATTCCATGACGAGCTGCTGGAGATATTTTGAGAAAAGCA
>JANXSB010000086.1 GCA_025352865.1 Chthoniobacter sp.
GCCACTCTCCGCTGCCTCCGCCCCGAAGAAATAGTTAGAGGTCCTTCGACTGCGCTTCGCAAAGCCGAAGCTTCGCTCAGGATGACGAATCGCTTTCATCCGATCACAGCGCGATGGACTTGATGATTTGCAGCTCGTCCGAAAAAAGAATCGCGACCTTTTTCCCATCCGCCTCCACGCGCCGCGGGCGGCGCGTCTGGAACCATTCCCACTGCACCGCGCCTTTCCCCGCGCTCAGCTTGTAGAGCTTCCACCGGCACTCAATCGCTTTGCTCCGGTCGAAAACGGCATTGACCATGTCCTCGCTGTTGCGCGTCTCGCGGGTCGCATACACGTCGCCGCCGGAGACGATGCAGTCCTGGTATTTCTCCACCTTCCACAAAATCTTTCCGGACTTCGCCTCGACCTTCAGCGTCTGCGGCAGCGCGCCGTTCGGGTCAAACTCGCCGCTGCCGGTGCTCACGTAGAGCGCGCCGCGCCCGTCGAGCTGGAGCTTGCGGATGCCGCCCGCGGGCACGCGCCACGCAGGCTGGCCGGTCGTGAGATCGAAGGCGGTGAGAAATGCGCTGTCGAAAAAATAGAGCCGCCCACCGTCCTCCACGCACGGCTGCGCGGTCGTGGCGGTCGAGTCGCCGTCCTCGTCGTCGCGCGCGGAGCCGGGGTCGGCGATGGGATTGGCGAGCTGGGTCTCCCACAGCTTTTTGTTGTTATGATCAAAAGCGAGGAGCGTGCGCCCGGCAGCGATGAGGTCGAGCGTGCGGGTGGAGAAAATGTCGGCGTGTCCGTGGACGGTCGCGCGCACCTCGGGAATGCCGGCGTCGAGCGGGCGCGTGAGGATGACTTCGTAGGTGCTCTCGTCGGTGCGCTCTTTGCCGCCGTTGTCTTCCTGCGCCGAGTCCTTGGCGAGCGCCTTGGCATAAAGCGCGGCATCGCTCCCCCACCCCGTCGCCGCTTTCTTGTCCGCCTCCTCCAGCGCGGCGCTCGGATCGGCGGCGGTGGCGAGCGTGCGCTCGGCGATTTTCTTTTCCAAGAGCCGCACATCGCAGCGCAGCAGCGCGCCGCCGCCCGCGCTCAACTCCGTGCGCAGCGGCTGCGTCGTCGGCTCGGTGGGCAGGCCGGCCTCCTTCATCCGCCAGCGGCCTTCGCTCCGCGGGCCGGTGACTTTCAAAGTCTGCGCAGCGCCGTCCGCCGTGCCGATGCGCGTGACCTGCCGCACGCCGTCCGGCGACGCTCCGACCGCATAGACGCAGCCCGCGCCACGCAACACGCGCGAAAGATTTCCCGGCAGCGGTATCTCCTTTTTCACCGCGCCGCTCGCGCGCTCTAGCAACCGCGCCCACGCGCCGTGCAGCAGCAGAATCGCGCCACCGTCGGCGATCACATCGGTTTTTTCATAAAACGAATCGAAGCGCGCAAAGCCGTGCGCAAATGCGGGCTCGTCCGCATCGTCCGAAACCGCCGCGACTGCCGCGCCGTGCGCCGCGCCCGCCGCTGGCTTCTGCGCCGATGCCGCTTCCGCGCGGGCCTCGGCCAGCTCGGCGTGATATTTTTTCGCCTCCTCGTTAAAGGCTTCGATCTGCAACGGCGTCTTCAGCGTCGCCTTCTTCGCGTTCAGTTTCGCCGACCACTCGCGCAGCTTCGCAAACCGCCGCTCGGTGCGTTTCGCCAGCAGTTGATCCGGCTTTTCACCGGTCAAAAGCACCGGCAGTTTCCGCAGCTTCGCCGCCTCCTCCGGCTCGGGCGCAGGCGCCGCGGGTGCAATCGCAACTTTCGCGGCCGCAGGCGCGGCAGGTGCCGGCGTCGCCGGAGCGGACGCGGGCGTGGCGAGGGCGAGCGACCATTTTGCCGCGCCGCCCGCCATCGCATACAACGCGGCCTTTCCATCCGCGACGAGCAGCACCTCGCCCGGCCCGACGGCGTGCAGGCTCGCCATGCCCGTCTTGTCGGTGATCGGCACAGACAGCGCGATCTTCGGCTTGCGCCCGAGCGTGTAGTACCAGACGCCCGCGCCAGCGAGCAGGACGATGACGGCGCAGACAGTTTTGATCAGGCGGGAAAAGGCTTGGTCACTCATAGCGGGTCAGGGTTTGGGATTGAGCAGCGTCGCGCCCAGCGGAATCGCCAGCGCACGCGGCGCGATGGCTCCGAGCATTTCGACGTGGCCATCGACGAAGAGGATGTTGCCGCCGGAGGTGCGGTGGTTATTGCCCGGCGCGGAGCCGGTGATGGAGAAAAGCGTGTCGCCGCTGAGCTTCGCGCGCGTGTTCGCAAACGCGTCGGCGACGAGCATCGCCGCGGGATCGGCGTCACGTTTCAACCCCGCGCAGTACGCGTAACTGATGCGCCGATCCGCGAACGGCTGCGCGCCGGGCAGAGCCGGGTCGCCGCTGGCGGGGCAGATGAAAACGCTCGTGTCCGTGGTGTAAAGCGGCACGAGCTGGCTGAGCGCGCCCTCCGACGTGGAGCCGCGTGCGGCGGGAAACGCGCCGTCGTGCTCGCCTGCGAAAAGCGTGAGCATCATGTGCATCTGCTGGAGCTGTTGCGCGCATTGAGCGCGCCGCTTTGCCTGCCCGGACGCCGAGCTGGGGCCATACATCGCGGCGTACATCACGAGCACGATCGCCATGACGACGAGGAGTTCGACGAGACTGAAACCGTGCGCTTTGCGGGGCATGTGTGCCGCCTGTTTTAGCAGCTTCGGTGCCCCCGGCTTGACCCGCCGCCCCGCGCGCCGCGAGACTCGCAGCCCCGATGAACGAAGTCACCATCCGCGTCCCCGCGACCACCGCCAACCTCGGCCCCGGCTACGACTGCCTCGGCGTGGCCCTGCAAATCTACAACCGCGTGACCGTGCGCCGCGTCGCAAACCGGAATGACGAGGACGACGGCGGAAGCCTAATGGCCGCCGAGTGCTCCTCGCTGTTTTTCGAGCAGTCGAAAGCCGACCTGTTCCATTGGGCATGGTCGATCGTCGGCGATGTCCCCCGCTCGCGCGGCCTCGGCAGCAGCGTCACCGTGCGCCTCGGCCTGCTCCACGGGCTCAATGAACTCGCCGGCCGGCCGCTCACCCGCGAGCGGCTTTTCGCGCTCTGCGCGGAACTCGAAGGCCACCCCGACAATGCCGCGCCCGCAGCCTTCGGCGGCTTCACCGTCGCGGGGGGCGCGGAGATCGCGCGCTTCGCCGTCGCACCCGAGCTGCGCTTCGTCCTGCTCATCCCCGATTTCGAAATCTCCACCCCCGCCGCTCGCGAAGTCCTCCCCTCCGAACTCGACCGCCGCGCCGCCGCACAAAGCTGCGCCAACGCCTGCCGCATCACCGCCGCCTACGCCGCGCAAAACTACGCGCTGCTCCGCGGAGCCTTTGCCGATCAGCTCCACCAGCCGTTTCGTGAAAAAGCGCTCATCCCGTTTTTGAGCAAAGTCATCGCCGCCGGCGAACACGCCGGCGCGCTCGGCGGCTTTCTCAGCGGCAGCGGCTCCACCA
>JANXSB010000177.1 GCA_025352865.1 Chthoniobacter sp.
GCATCGAACGCCGCATCGAACGCCGCATCGTTGCCGACAACGGTGAATCCATCCGCAAGCGCGTGCGTGTCGAGCAGCAGCTTCATTCCATATACTCCCGGAAGTCCTCCAGCGGCGCGTCAAAGTCCGGCGACATCCAAAACCCCTTGAGCGAACCGGCCTTCGGCACCACCCGCTTTTTCCCCGGCGAAGATGCGACCTCATCCTCGATCTGCAGCACCGCCCGGTGCGCTCCCGGCTTCACCGAGGGCGGCAGCGTGATGACGGCCTGCCCCTGTGCATCCACCACGAGTGTTTCCTGGATCGTAATCATGGCGCGGAGAATAGCGAAACCGGGCGGAGCGGGCAATGGATGGTTTGCGTCACCGCCTGCTGCGTTACCCGCCCTCTCGTGGTGCGGCGGCCGCCGGCGTCGGCGCTCTCGGTGGGCACGTTGTAGCTGGCGCTGGTGCGCGGGGCGGCGTGGGCGGCGGCACCCAGGAGGAAAAGAAAAGTGGGGAGTTTCATTGTGCAGCTCCTTTCAGGGCGAGGGCTCCGCGCTTCTCGCTCAGCGTCCGCAGCGCGGTGCCGAGCGAGTCGGTTTCGCTAGTAGCGTTAGTGCCGCATAGTGGACACGTCGTCGTTAGCTTCACAGTGCGAAGGGTAGGAGTGGAAAAAATACGCATGGCTTTGGACCGCTAATGCGCTGTGATGGCACCAACGAGGCTGAGAGGCATGAACAGTCCACTGCCAACGTATTGCAACTCGATGCCGGAGAACTGCGCACCCACGAGAAAGGAAATGCCCGGACCTCCGGTAAAGAGTTGTCCGTCCCTCGCGGCAGTGACGAGCTTCGTCCCGTCCGATGACGAGGCGGCTGCATACCAATCCTTATTGGGCCCATAAGGGGTCCATGTGACCCCCGAATCGGTTGAGATATAGAGAGGGCCACCACCATCGTTAAAGTCAGCGACACATGCGATGAGCTTGCTGCCGTCTGATGATGAGGCGACGCCTTGCCAATGACGGGTGGCATCGTGGGCCGTCCATGTAATGCCGGCATCGGTCGAGGTGTAAAGTCGACCGTTACCCTCGCAGGCGACGAGCTTCATGCCATCCGACGATGAGGCGATGCCAGTCCACTGGTTGTTGCCGTTCAAGACGGCCTCACGCTGCATCCATGTATCCCCTGAATCGGTCGAAGTGTAAATCAATCCCTGACAGACGCAGGCAAGCTTTGTCCCGTCGTCCGACGAGGCGACGCTCGCCCAATTTCTAAAGTCATTTGTGAGATGCTCCGTCCATGTAGCCCCAGAATCGGCCGAGGGATATAGAACATTTGTATAGTTACCCGCGACAAGTGTTATGGTGCCAGCCGCGACGAGTTTTGTCCCATTCGCTGATGAAGCGACGCAGGTCCACACCCGAACACCTGCACGCGCTGTCCATGTGACGCCGGAATCCGCTGAGGTGTAGAGTTGGCCACCACCCACGCTCGCAATTAGTTTTGTTCCGTCAGCTGATGAAGCAACGCATGTCCAATACTTAACAGTCGCACGCGCGGTCCATGTGATGCCGGAATCCGCTGAGGTGTAAAGTTGGCCCCCTTGGTCGCACGCGACCAGCTTCGTCCCGTCAGATGATGAAGCGACGCTCACCCATCTACGGGCGGCTTCATGCGCAACGAAGGAATAAGTGGAGAGGATACTGATGCCACTTGTCTCGCCGATGTGAAGCCCCTGACCCGGACTTACCGCGATCTTCCATCCACCTGCGCCCACGCCTGTCAGCCGCACCAAATCACCTAGCGCCGGAGAGTTGGGTAGCGTGATCGTCACCTGCTCGGTGGCATTATTAGCAAGGTAGCCGGTGTTGGACGCAGCCTGCTGCGTCGTGCCAGTCACGTTCACCCATGGCATCACTCCGCCGCCACTGATTCCGGTGAGACCTGCGCCATTGCCGACAAAGGCCGTGGCCGTCACCGTTCCGGCAGAAAAGTTACCGCTCGCATCGCGCTTCATGAGGGTGCCTGCGGTGTTCGCATTGGTCGCCGCATTCGCCAGCACGGTGGCGGCGTTGACATTCGCCGCGCTCGAACCGCCGACGAGGGAAACCACGGTCGCCCCCTGCGTGCCGGTGACATTGCCTGCGAGCGCGCCGGTGAAGCTGCCCGCGGTGGTCGCCGTCGTCGCCGTCGTCGCCGTCGTGGCGCTCGTGGCCGTGGAGGCATTGCCCGTGAGATTGCCCGTGAAGTTGCCGGTGGTGTTGCCGCCGAGGGTGAGCCCGCTGGCAAGCTGGCTGTTGCCGACCGCGCCGCTGGCGATCTGCGTGCCGGTCACGCTGCCGGCCGCGAGGGCGGAATCGGTGAAGGCGAGCGTCTTGCGCGTCGGGGAACCGCTGTTGTTCGTGACGAAGACATTCGTGCCGTCGAACTCCACGGCCCCGAACACGGGCGTGGTGAGGTTCGTGCCGTTCACCAGCTTCAACGGCGCGACCGTGGCGGTGCCCGCCTGCAAGGTCACGGTGCCGACGAGGAAGGTGGCCGTCTGCGTCCCGCTCGTGCCGATGCGGATGGTATTGGCTTCCGCCGCCACGCCGGTGTTGCCGATGTGGATGTTGTTGCCGCCCGTGGTCAGATTGGAGCCGGCGCTGGATCCCAAGGCGATGTTACTGTTGCCGGACGTATTGGAGGACAACGCGGCGTTGCCGATGGCGGTGTTGTTGCTGGCGGTGTTGCCAGAGAGCGCAGAGTTGCCGACGGCCGTGTTGGAGCTGCCGGAAACGTTGGCGGACAGCGCAACGGTGCCGATGGCCGTGTTGAGTCCTCCAGTCGTATTGCTAAAGAGCGCAGCTCTGCCGACAGCCGTGTTTTGGATCCCTGACGTGAGACCGCCCAGCGCGGTAACTCCCACCCCAGTGTTTTGGCCCGGGCCGGTCGTGCCGAGATTGCCCGCGTTCGAGCCCGCGAAAAAGTTGAGCGTGCCGAAGCTATGGATCAGCCGCGCTCCATTCTGGTTGATGACGCCCACGGTCGCAGAGGCGTTGGTCGTGGAGAGATTCACATCCCCGGCGACGGTGACGGTCCCGGCGGAGAAGTTCCCGCTGCCATCGCGCAGCACGATGGTGTTCACGGTGTTC
>JANXSB010000197.1 GCA_025352865.1 Chthoniobacter sp.
CGAGATGAATCTCACGGTGCTCGTCACGCATACGCACTGGGATCACATCCAGGGATTCCCGTTTTTTCTCCCGGCCTATCATGCGCGCAACCACGTGCGCATCCTCGGCTACGAAGGCGCGCGCGACGGGCTGGCGGCCACGCTCGCGGGGCAGATGGAGAGCCCGTATTTTCCCATTGCGCTGAAGCACATGCCGGGAAACATCGTCATCGAGGAGCTGAAGGAAATGGTGTTCCAGGTCGGGGCGCTCCGGGTGGAGGCGTGCTTTTCAAACCACCCCGGGATGTGCGTGGGATACCGCCTTTTCACCGCCAGCGGCTCGGTCGTCTATCTGCCGGACAATGAGTCGCTCAGCGCGGGAGCGGCGGCGGCGCACGGCGGCGCACTGCCGCGGACGATTGAGGATAATCTCGCGGCCTTTGTGAAAGACGCGGACGTGCTCATCACCGACGCGCAATACACCGCGGAGGAATACCGGCAGCATGTGGGCTGGGGCCACGGGTGCGTGGATGACGTGGTGCGTTTTGCCATCGCGGCGGGGGTGAAGCGGCTCTTTCTTTTTCATCACGACCCGGAGCACGACGACCGCGCGATTTCCGGCATGCTCATGCACGCGCGCGAGATGGCGACCGCGGCGGGGAGCAGCATCCGCATCGAGGCGGCGCGGGAAGGCGAGCAGCTCACGCTCACGCCGTGCGCGGTCGGGGCGCTGTGATCGCGCATTTTGCAGCGGCGGAAAATTCGGGATCCGAGGGCGGCAATTGGTTTCTATTTCACAGCCACCTCATACCAGAGCGTTTTCTGCTCCGGTGAAATCTCCAGCGTGCCGTCCGTCATCGGCACCTCCGCGCCGCGCTGGCCGCGCTCGTCGAGCGCCCACGCTTTGAGCTTCGCGGAAAGCGGGAGCGTGATTTTCGCGGCGACACCCTCGACCACGCTCGGCGCATGGCCCCAGCCCGTGCCGACGCTTTCCTTTTTGTCGCCAGTCCATTTGAGGCCGGTGTTTTCGGCGGTGCCGGTGGCGGTGATGAGGATGCGTTTCGCCGACTTGAAATCCGCGCCGTCCAGCACGGTGAGCTGCACGCAGGCAAAGCCGGTGCGCGTGCCGGCGAAGTCGAGCTTCACGCCGCCGAGGTCGTAGCGACGGCGCTCGATGAAACCGAGCACACCTTTCGAGCGCGGCGTGTCTATGGTCACGGCTTTGTCGAGCGTGTCCCACGTCAGCTCGCCGGTGTCGCTCGCGAACTTCGGCCCGTCGGGCGCGGGCGTGGCGGCGAAATTTTCCCCATCGCCTAGGCGCACGCCGACGCGATGCAGAAACGTCTCCATCCGCTTCACGCCAAACTGCTCCGCGCCGAGCCGCGGCCCATGCTCGCGCGCGATGGCGACGGCGATGTCGTGCTGGAGATTCGCGATGGCCTCGGTCTTTGCCGCCGCCACATCGCCACGCATGAAAAGCGCGAGCGACGCGGGCAGCGTGGCCATTTTCACCGGATGCTGGTCGATGTCGAAGAAGCTCGGGAAGTAGCCCTTCGCCCAGTCGTCCGTGCGATGCGAATACGCGAAGGCAAAGATGCCGTCCCAGTCCTGGAGCGCGGCGTAGGCGCAGATGAGCGGGAAAGTTTCGCCGGCGAATTGGTTCGGCGCGGAGTGATTGTATTCCGTGCAGATGTAGGGCCGGCCCGCCACGCGCTGGAGCGCGAGTCCGGGCAGCGTGCCACCGTCCGCCGCGCCGGTCATCGCGAGGTTGTTGACGGTCCAGTCGCTCATGTCCCACTGCCGCCGCGGGAAGTGCGGATGCTGCCAGTACGCGTGTGAGTCGATGACATCCATGTGCTGCTGGATGAGAAACGGCGACCACCCGAGCTGCGTGCCGACGATGAGACTGTGCGCCTGCAAATCCTCGCGGATGAAGCGGTGCATGCCGGGCCAGTAGCGCTCTTCGAGGGTCCAAAGAAAACGCTGCCAGTCGTCGCGCGCCAGCTCGGTGCGGCCCGCGATGTCGGCTTTGGTGAAAGGAGCGATGCCGCCCGCGGAGTCGCGTGGCACGGAGCCGTCGATGCCCGCGGGTTTGAGCGAGACATCGGCGAACTCGCACCAGCCGGTGGCGGCGGCGAGATTGCTGAAGCCTACACGCGCGTTCGCGTCGTCGGCGCTCGGGGTGAAGATCACGCGGAAGGGCTGCCATTCGGAGCCGGCCTCGACCTCGGTGCTCGCGAGCACTTTCCACGGCTCGTGCGCCTGCATCGCGGAGATGGTGATGCGGCGCTTCGCCTCGGCGCGTGCGCGGAAGGTGAGCGCAAGCGGTTCGCCGCCGGTGAGCTTGAGCCCGCTTTGATAGCCCTGCACATGCCAGCCCTGCGTGCTCGTCTTGCGCACGTCCACGCGCAGCACGCCGTCCTTCGCCGCCGTCTCGGCGACAGCGCCCTCGTGCTGCTCGAAATACCAGCCGTCCATTCCGCTCGCGAAGCTGCCGTTTTTCAAAAGTTCCGCGCCCGCGGGCTTCGCTTCCGCGGCCCACGCGGCGGCGAGCTTTTTGTCATCGCCGTATTTTTTTCTCAGCCACTCCGTCCACAGCGCGCCGAGTTCCGCGCGGTAGGGTGCGGCGGCTTTGTCAAGCCCGCCGAAGTTCCACTGCGCGAGGAGCGCGTTCTCGTTGTTGATCTCAATGAGCGCCACGGCGGGCTCATCGACATACGCGCTTTTCGTGAATGGATTGACGTGCGTGAGCAGCGCGCGGGCGTAGTCTTTTTGCAGCGCGGTCATCTTCGCGTCGAAATTGTCCACGCCCGCGTCGTAGTTCAGGTTGCCCGCTTTTTCCTCCGCCGGCCGGTCGGGGTAGGTGCGCGAGACGTGCAGATTCAGGTCGGCGTAAATGCCATGCGCCTTGAGCTGCGCGATGAAGTAATCGAGCCGGTCGAGCTGCCCCGGATCGAGCGTCTGCATGTCCTTCGACCAGATGCCCGACGGCACGCTCTGCATGTCCATGTGGTGAAAGCGCACGCAGTTGATGCCGAACTTCGCCATCCGCGCGGCGATTTTTTCCGCGTCGTCATGCGTCGGAAAATTCGCGCCGAAGGCGAGGTTCACGCCGAAGATCCGCAGTCGTTTTCCATTCGCGAAAAGATGCCCGTCTTTCACCGAGACGAAGCCGCCCCTGCCCGCCGGTGCCTCCAGCCACCCGCTCACATTCGTCGCCGAAACCGAGGCGTCATCCCACGGCAGCACGAAGGGAAACAGCTCCGCCGCGGGCGCTGAAATCGCAGCGAACATGGCGGCGAGGATGCTGAGGGTGATGAGGGTGGCGAGGATATCTTCTGACATTGGCGTGCCTCCGGGGAGAACACCGATCACTGGTGCTTCAGGGGCGATCGGATGGGGCTTGCGCAGCGACGGGGCCGGGGAGAGAGTGCAGCAGGGCTGCAGAGGAT
>JANXSB010000250.1 GCA_025352865.1 Chthoniobacter sp.
CAACACCCCGGTCGGGCACTGCTGCACGCACGCGGAGCAGCGCACGCACTCGGGGTCTTCCATCGGCATTCCCTTGTTGGCGAAGTTCATCACGTCGATGCCTTGGTGGCAGACCGAGGTGCAGACATTGCAGGAGATGCACTTCTTTTTCTCCGCAAAAATCCGGTAGCGCGAGAAGCGCGCGTAGATGTGCATGAGTGCGGCGAGCGGACACGCGAAGCGGCACCACACCCGCCCGCTGAACCAGAAATACGCGGCCACGCCCATCACGCCCGCGAGCCAGAGATCGACGAGGTAGGCGTAGTTGAAAATGGGCCAGCCGTTCATCAGGCCGTAGTAGATGCCATTGAACCAGCCGAGCCCGGCCCACGCCATGATGCGCAGGAGCAGGAGGAAAAAGGCGACGCCGAGGATGACCTGCCCGGCCATGTTCCAGCGGTTGGCGCGCGGGCCGTGTGGCATTTTCTCGCGATGCGTGTCGCCGAGCGTCTCCGCGAGTGCGCCGCAGGAGCAGATCCATCCGCAGTACGCGCCCTTGCCCCAGCGCCAGACGATGAGCGGGATGATGACGAAAGTCTGCACTAGCCCGAGCACGAGCCAGCCGGTGGTGGGGTGGTCGTTGAAGAGGTTCCAGATGAAGAGCGGCCACGCGAGGACGAAGCCGAACGCGCGCCAGTATTCGCGGTCGGGGCTGTAGCTGGGGATGGGGAAGAACTGGTCGGCGAAGGCGCGGCCAAAGCCGTGGTCGAAGACGCCGTTCGCGCCCATCCACGGGAGCAGGATGTAGGGCAGGAGAAAAAGCGGGAGGAGTTGAAACGCCATGAGTGAAAACGTCTGCGCAGTGACGTACGGCGTGCGCCGCCGCATGATCCGCCGCGCGCCGAAGACGACGATGAGCGTGCAGTACGCGAGCGAGTAGTAAAAGCTCGGCTGCTTCGCGGCGAGGGTGATGGAGCCGAGTAGCGTTTTTGGATCGCGCGCCGCCGCGCCGATGGAGCCGAGCGCGCTGGAGATCATGTCTGGCAGATGCTCGCCGAGTTCCGCGAGCGGGCCTTTGTGCGCTTTCCAGTGGTAAAGCCAGACGCAGAAGATGGCGAAGAGGATGAAGCTGATCCACGTCTTCGGCGTCCACTCGCCGCGGATGGTGAGGCCGCTGCGGTGGAAGAAATCCAGCGGGGCTTCGCGGCCGAGCATGGTGAAGACGATGTCGTTCGGCAGCGCCACGTCTTTGCCATCGGCATCGCGCAGCGCGGCGGTGTCGGCGGTGATGCGCGCGACCTGCGAGCCGAGCAGGAGTTTCACCGAACCGGTCGGCGTGGCGCGCTGCATGGCGGTGGTCAGCGCGGTGGTCACGCGCTCGCTCGTGGGGTGCTCGATCTGCACGGGCGTGTCGGCGTTTGCAGCGAGCGCGTGCAGCTTCTCGATGTTCTCCGGCTTGGGGCGCGCGAACTCCTTTTTCCGATAGCTCAGCGTGACCTGCGCGCCGCACGCGCCGAGCGCGATGGCCGTCTCCAGCGCGCTGTCGCCGCCGCCCACGACGAGCACGTTTTTGCCCGCGTAATCCTTCGGATCGTGCAGCCGGTTATAGACCTTGCCGAGTTCCTCGCCGGGCACGCCGAGCTTGCGGTGATTGCCGCTGCGCCCGATCGCCACGATGACCCGCCGCGCCTTTGCCACGGCTGCTTCCGCGCCATGCAGCAACAGCGTGTCGCCCTCGCGCACGACCCGCTCGATGCGCGCCGCGGTGACCTCAATGCCCGCCGCGCGCCGCTGCGCTTCCATCTCGTCGAGCAGCGCCTCTTTCACGTCGGTTGTGAACTGCAAACCGCCGCCCAGCTTCATCTCCGTCGGGTAGGTGTAGATCGGTTTGGCCTTCGGGAAATTCGCGACCGTGGAGAAGACCTGCGACGCCTCGAAGACCGCGAACGTCAGCCCCGCGCGCTTCGCCTCGATCGCCGCCGAAATCCCCGCCACCCCTCCGCCGATGATGACGACATCGAGCACATCCGCCGCGCGCTTTTCACGGCCCAGTTCCGCCGCAATCTCCCGCACGGCGCGCGCGCCGGAGTCCGAGGAAAACTTGAGCAGCGGCACGCCCGTGAGATCGCCGACGATGCGCACGCCCGGCAGATTCGTCCGCCCGTGCTCGTCGCAGGCGGGCAGTTTCTCGACAGTCCCGGCGGGCCAGCAGGTGTGCAGCCAATGGGTGTAGCGGGCGACGAGCGAGGGCATGGGCATCTAACGGGCGGCCGCGAGCGCGATGCAAACTCCCGCAACGGCTGCAAGAAGCGCGACCAAAGCCCAGACCCGCGCAGCCGTCCATCGCGAACGCGGCCTGCTGACTGCCGCGCCGGCGAGAATCCTGGCCCGCAAATCGGCGGGAATCTCCATGGCGCGCAGATGTCCCGCGACCGCCTGATCGAAGGCCTGCTGCTCCGTCAGCCATTGCGCGAGCGCGGGATCGTTCTTCGCGGCTTCGATGGCGGCCGCAAAAAGCGGATCGTCCGCGTCCTTTCCGCCGGGGCGATACGCGCTGAAAAGGAGCCGCGCCTCGTCGCTCATGCGGCTCCTTTCCCGGTCGCGCGCATCGGTATGATTTTTCCGTCGGCGTCCGCTTTCGCATCGAGCAGCAGTTGCCGGAGCTGCGCCTTCCCGCGCGCGAGCCGCGACATCACGGTGCCGATGGGGATGTCGAGGGTGTCGGCGATTTCCTGATACGAATGCTCTTCGAGATAGAAGAGCGAAAGCGGCGCGCGGAAGACCTCATCCACCCGCGCCAGCGCGGCGACGACGGTGGTGCCGTCGATGTCATTGAAGATCGACGGCGCGACGCCCGGCATCTCGTGCGAGACGCCGTCGAGTTCGATGTGCGGGAATTTTGCGCTGTGGCGGTAGGTGTTCAAGTATTCGCGGTAAAGCGTGGTGAAGAGCCACGCTTTGACCTTCGCGAGATCGCGGAGCTGGTGGCCCTTGGCGGCCCAAAGATAGAAGGTCTGCTGCGTGAGATCGGCGGCATCGCTCCCGTTTTTCGCTAGCGAAAGCGCGAAGCGAAAAAGCGCGGTGTAATGCCGATCCACGAGATCGTTGAAATCAATCGGGCGCACTGCGGATGGGAGATTTTCGCTCATGGGATATTCCCGTGGAGCTTACAGCACAGCGGAAACGCGGGCGGCTGTCGAGCCGCACGGATACTTGCACCGCGGGCGATCCGGCGGATGCGCGGAGCGGCGAATAAATCCGTTGACACCCCCGGACGGGCTGCCTACTTTCCGGCCCCTTTTCCAAAACGGGGAACCGCATATCCATGAAGACATTTTCTGCCAAAGCCAACGAAGTCAACCGCCAGTGGTGGGTCATCGATGCCGCCGATCAGGTGCTCGGTCGCGTCGCCGTCAAAGCCGCCACGCTCCTGCGCGGCAAGGAAAAGGCGATCTACACGCCGCACTGCGACACGGGGGATTTCGTCATCGTCATCAATGCGTCGAAAGTGCGCGTGACCGGCAAAAAGGAAACCGATAAGAGCTACATGAGCTTCTCGGGCTTCGTCGGCGGCCACAAAAGCGAGAGCGTGAAAGCGCGCCGCGCCCGCCGTCCCGAACTCCTCGTCGAGCACGCGGTCAAAGGGATGATCCCGCACAACAAGCTGGGCCGCGCGGTTTATACGAAGCTCAAGGTGTATGCCGGGGCCGAGCATCCGCACGCCGCACAGCAGCCGAAGGCGGTCACGGCGATCGTCTAGTTTTCAGTTTACCACCCCACTATGTCTCAGGAATTCATCGCCACTGGCCGTCGCAAAGAAGCCGTCGCCCGCATCCGCATGTCGCCCGGCACCGGCAAGATCGAAGTCAATGGCCGCACGTTTGAGGACTACTTCAAGACCACCAACCTCCAGAACACGATCCTCCACGCCTTTGAGATCGTGAAGGCGACGAACACCTACGACGTGAGCGTAAACGCGACCGGCGGCGGCATGAATGGCCAGGCCGGGGCGGTGCGGCTGGCGATTTCCAGGGCCTTGATCGAGGCGAACCCGGAACTCCGCGCCATTCTCAAGCCCGCCGGTCTGCTGACCCGCGATCCGCGCATGAAAGAGCGCAAAAAGCCCGGCCAGCCCGGTGCCCGCAAGCGCTTCCAGTTCAGCAAGCGCTAAGAATTTCCGCGAAAGCGATCCGCTTTCCTCCTCGAGACCCGCGCTACGCGACCCCCAAATTCGCGCGCAGCGCGGGTTTTCTTTTGCCGTGTGGCAACCGCTGTTGGAGCCCTCCGACGGGGAATAAACTTTTTTCTAATCTCGCAAAATGTCGGTGGCGCGGAGGGAAAGCCGGGGCTAGCCTGCGCCGACAATTTCCCCCACGCGCCCTCTGTCCGCGGGCGGTAAATTCGATTTTCCACAATGAAATTGGCCAACCCTTCCAGACTGCACGCCGGGTCGCGCAAAGTTTTGGCTGTTTCCATAGCCACCATGATGTTCGCCGGGAGCGTGCTCGGGGCGAGTGTCATCTGGAATGGGGTGCCCGTGACCCTCACCTCCGCAGACGGCGGTGACGACGTGACACTCGAATCCAGCACCATCGTCACGCTCGGGGCACCCGGGACCACTGTTTCGGAAAATTCCATTTACAATAACAGCCTCGCGCTGCCCGGAGTCACGACCCTCACGATCAACAGCGCCGATGCCACGAGCCGCACGCTCGTCTCGGCGGTCACTCTGATTGCTGGTGCCAGCGGGCAAAGTCTGGTCATCAACGGCAGTGCGAATTTTCGCACGGGGCTGCTGGGCGACGGCGGCTTTACAAACGTGGAACTGGTCAAAAACGGCGGCGCTGGCGAACTGATCATTGATGGAATTGACAACGACCTCGACGGCGCGCTTCTGCGAGTGGTGAGCGGCACGATCTCGGTCGAGGGCGGCGGTGGCACCGCCAACCCCATTTCGACACTAGCGCAAGCCATCCGTATCGACGGGGATCTTGGCAAACTTCGCCTCGGCACTCCGAATGGGTCGTCCACCACCTTCAATAACTCCATTCTCGTCAACTATTCCGGCACTCTCGAACACACCTCGGTCAGCAATGACGTGCTGACTGGGTTCGTGAACATCGACAACGCGAAAACGCTCACCGCCAACATTGCCGCCGGATCGCTCACGGTCTCCGGCGAAGTGAAAGGCGGCGGTCTGACCAAGACGGGAGGCGGCACCCTGACCCTCGCGGGTTTGGGCAGCTACACCGGCATTACGACGGTCAGCGGTGGCACCCTGCAATTTGCCACGCCAGGCTCGCTTTACGGCGGCGCGACGGCTAGCTGGACTCCGGCAAATATCATTGTCGCCAGCGGGGCTGCGCTGGCGGTCAATATCGGTGGCGCGAATGACTTTACTCCGGCCAGTGTGAGCACCTTGCTTTCCCAGCTTTCCGCAGTTTCCAACAATGGGTTGAAAGCCGGCTCCAGTTTCGCCTTTGACACTACCAATGCGACCGGGGCAGTTACTTATTCCTCCGTGATCGCCAACTCCACTGGCACGGGGAGCGGAGCAGTTGGCATTGTCAAACTCGGCCCTGGCACATTGAGCCTGACCGGCGTGAATACCTACACCGGCGGAACCACGGTAAACAATGGGACACTGCTTCTGAACGGTGCCAATACCGGAACGGGTGTTATTCGGGGCAACGTGACCATCAACCAGGGAGCCACACTCCAACTGGCCAGCCCGAATGCCCTCGGTTACACCGCCGGGGTAAAGGTGGATACGGTCAACATCAACGGCGGAACCCTCGACGACATCGCGAGCCTCGATCAGGGATTCAACCAAGTTTACAACCTGACGGGCGGCACCATGCAATCCAATGGCGGAGTCAGCAATCCCATCGCGGGCCAGTACTACGCCATGGGCAATGGCACCGCGGTCAATACCTTCGCCAGCGCCACGACCTCGACGATCGCGGGCCGCCTCAATCTGCGGAACGATAACTCCCACACCAACGTGACCTTCACGGTCGAAGACGGTGCAGCCGCCACGGATTTGCTCCTCTCCGCTGCGATCACGGAAAGCCTTCCCGCCGTCGGCATCACCAAGGATGGGCCGGGGTTCATGAAAGTCACGGGCACGAACAGTTACACCGGTGCCACGATAGTCAGCGGCGGCACCCTTTCTTTGACCGGCACCCTGGGAAACACGGCCGTCACCGTCAATGCCGGAACCACCTTCGCCGCGCGGCCCGGCAGCGGCATTAGCTACGCCGGGACTAGTAACGTCGCCGGCACTTCCAGCCTGACCCTGCTCGGCGGCGCAGCCAGCGCGGCGGGCTTTACCATGGTGGACAACGCCATCGGAACCTTTCGCGTCGGCACCGGCGGTTTGGTGATCCAGACCGGCCTGGTCCTTCCGACCCTCACCTTTGAAATCGGCAGCGCCCTTGGCAGCATTGACCTGCTCGACCTTGGCACGATGGGTGGCAACGCCAGTATCGCTTTGGGCACCAAGGTCGGCTTTGCGGCACTCTCCTCGGCGACCAGCCTGGTGCTGGGTAACTACACCTTCCTGACCACTGCCGCGAGCGGCCTCGGGCCGACGGTCCTGACCCTAGCCAACAGCACCATTACCGTTGGCGCGAATACCTATAACCTCACCTTGGCGAACTCGACCGCGACGCAGGAAATCTTGACCATTTCTGCAATGGTCGTGAGCAATAACTCGGTGATCGGAGCTGCCCCGGCGAGCCTCAGCTTTGGCCGGGTGCTGGCGACGGCGATTGGGAGCAAGACGCTCACCGTCAGCCGGGTCAGCGGAACTAGTAACACCGGTGCCGCGGCAGCGGTTACCGGTGGCGCAGCGGGCGCGACGCTTAACGCCACCGCCTCCGGCAACGGCTTCATCACGGGGGCGCAAAGCTGGGTCATCAATGTCGGTCTTACGACCAACGTGGGCGCGCATAGCGATACCGTTGTGATCACCAATACGGGTAACGACGGGTCGGGGGCCTCCTCCGGCGGCCCCGGCCAGGGCAGCGCCCAGACTCCCATTAACATCACGGTCGGTGGCAATGTTCTTGGTCTTCGTTCCGTGAATGCGACGTCGCTCTCTCTGAACCGGCAATTGGCGACGACGAACCTCAACAGCCTGACGAGAACCGTGACCTTTAACAGCAGCGGCACGCATGCGGACACGACGGACGTGACGGTGGACGGCAGCCTGGTGTTTAACGGCGGAAATAACGCACCGAATAAGAACATCACCGGCCAGAACGCGGTTCTCGCCGCGAGTGGAACCTTTTACAGCGCGCCGGTGGTGACCGGCGAAACCGGGCTGGGAGACACCTATGGCAATGTGGCGGTGGGTTACACCGCCACACCGCTGGCGCTGCGCTTGGTGACGGCGACGCCGGTATTGCTTGGGCGGCAATTGGCGACGACGAACCTCAACAGCCTGACGAGAACCGTGACCTTTAACAGCA
>JANXSB010000268.1 GCA_025352865.1 Chthoniobacter sp.
GCCCCGCCGGGAGGCGCACCGGGGCCGCCGAATTCCGCCACCGAGGTGAAAGCGCCCGTCTGGATGTTCACTTTGAACACCGTGCCGAAATCCGACGCACCACCACCGTTGGTCGTTCCCCAAAAAAATCCGGCACCGTCATCGCGCAAAGTGCATTCCGGGTAGGCACCCCGAGTCGAGCCACCGGTCCCGCTGAAATTGCAGACGACGCTCAATTCACCGGTGGCAGGGTTCATTTTGAAGATCGTGCCGTAGTTATTCGGACCGCCGCGGATCGTGGTTCCCCACAAGAGTCCCCCCGCGCCCTCGCTCAAGCCCGCAGCTGCGGCAAACGGACCGACTCCATCTGCCGCCCCGGTGAATTGGCGGAGCGTCGTCACCTGGCTGCTGACCGGATCGACTTGAAAGATCGTGCCGGTGTCCTGGTTTCCGCCGCGGCGCGTGGTGGCCAGCAATTTTCCCGCACCATCGTCAGCCAGTGTCGCATCGGGAAAATAACCCAACCCTGGTCCGTAGGTGCCGGGAAAGTGCAGCACCGACGTAAATGCTCCGGTGCCGGGATCAATTTTGAAGAGAGTTCCGCCATCCTCGCTTCCCCCTTTCGAGGTCGTGCCCCAAAGAAAACCAGCTCCATCCCGCACGAGCCCCGCCAAGGGTTCACTGCCTGGGGCCGCGCCCGTATTTCCGGTGAAGTCCACGATCTTCGTTAGCTCGCCGGTGGCGATCCGCACTTTAAAAACGGTGCCACAGAACTCGCTTCCGTTGTAATGCGCGGTGCTCCAAAAAAATCCCAGTCCGTCCGCCACCAACTCGCTCTCGGGATCGGCTCCATCCGTATTTTCAAGTTCCGCCACGGTCGTCAAAACGCCCGTCGAGAGATTGATTTTGAAAATCGTCCCCGCGCCATTCGCCCCGCCCTGGCTCGTCGTCCCCCAAAGAAATCCCGCGCCATCGCTGACCATCGCGCCCATCGGGTAAGCGCCGGGAACCGCTCCGTCAGCCCCGGTGAACTCGGCCAGAGTGGTGAGCGTGCCCGAGACGGGATCCAACTTGAAAACCGTGCCGATGTTCGCCGCTCCGCCTTGATGCGTGGTGCCCCAAAGAAAGCCGTGGCCATCGGAAACCAAGCCCGCAAACGGGTAGCGTCCTTTGATGACCGCTTCGCTCGCGGTGAAGTCGATCACCGTGCGGAATGCGCCCGTCGCCACTTCATATTTGTAAATCACTCCGCGGTTCTCGCTGCCGCCGCCATAATTCACGCCCCACAGAAATCCGCGCCCGTCGCTCGCCAGACCGCTTTTATGCGGGCTGAACGACGGCGGCAGCGAGGCGAGCGTCGTCATCGCCCCGCCCGCCGTCACCCGGTAAATCGCACCGTCCCCGTTCGCCCCGCCTTCACGCGAGACGCCGTAGAAATATCCATCGGAATGCCGGAGCAGCTTTGCCCTGCCCGGCTCCGTCGGGCCCAACTCAAAGGTCGTGATCGGCTCGTACGTGGGGACATCCGCGGTGCTGACGGCGTGGAGGGCAGCCGTGAAAAAGGAAATGATCAGGAAGTGGCGCATCGCGGGTGTGAAATTTCGTGACATGCACTGAACTGGCTCCCGCCCGCGTCGTCAACGCGGAGGGCTTCCCGGTGATCTGGACGCGTGCCGATGATCTCGGAACGGAATCCGCGAAGATGGTTTGTTCATTCGTCCGAGGCGACCTAGCATCCCGCGCTTTCCATTTTCAACACAACCGCAGCGCACCATGACCGACACCGCCCTGACCACCGTCAACTTCGACATTTCCAATGAACCGCTGCCCTCCGACCCGAGCGCGAATCCGTTCAAACTCGTGGTCGATCCGGTGATGCGGGTGCGGTTGCGGCGGGCGCTTTTCGACATGATCGAAAGCCACGATCAGGAGCTCGCCCGCTACGTCGGCGAGGGCAGCCTCGCGCTGGAGAGCTACAAGGAATACATCGAACTTTTCGCGCACAGTCTGAAGCAGACGATGAGCAGCACCGAGGGCGTGGCATATCTGCTGCAGGCGTGCGGCTTCGAGGTGAAAAAGGAGGACATCAATCTCCAGCCGGAGACGCGCTGGAAAGTGCAGCGGTAGGGGAAATGGATGGTTGGATTGGTGGATGATTGGAGGACACTCCAAGCTCACGCATCCCTCATCCATTCATCCATTCATCCATTCATCCAGCCATCCGGCCATCCGGCCATCCACACCCATGTCTGACCCGACTTACATCCCACTCACCCGCGACGTCGAAGCGATCCGCATCCCGATGGGCGACGCCCTCACGCTGACCGCGGGCTCGGAGGTGATGATCACCCAGGCGCTCGGTGGCAGCTTCACGGTGCTCGTCGCGAACCAGTCCGGCCTTTTTCGCATCAAGGGCGCGGACGGCGACGCGCTGGGCAGAGAAGTCACGACTGGCGGTGCGGCGGCGGACGGGCCGTTCGACGAGGCGCAGGTGTGGGCGCAGCTTCGCGAGTGCTATGACCCGGAGATTCCGGTGAACATCGTCGATCTCGGGCTGATTTATTCCGTCGAGGTGACGGACGACGCGAGCGGCAAGGGAAAAGCCGTGGGCGTGAAAATGACGCTCACCGCGCCGGGCTGTGGGATGGGTCCATCGCTCGCCGCGGATGCGGAGCAGCGCATCCTCAGCGTCGCCGGCGTGGCGCGGGCGAACGTGGAACTGGTCTGGGATCCGCCGTGGTCGCCCGAGCGCATCTCGCCCGCCGGGCGGGAGAAATTGGGGATGGAATGAGCGGTTCGATGACACCCATTCGCACCGCATTTGTCCTCGGTGCCGGCCTCGGCACGCGCCTGCGCGCGATCACGCTGCGCCGGCCAAAGCCGCTTATCCCCGTCGTCAACCGCCCGCTCATTTCCTACGCATTCGAGCGTCTGACCGGCGCGGGGATCGACCGCCTCGTGGTGAACACGCACTGGCAGGCCGAGCGCTATGCGGAGTTTTTTCCGGAGAAAAGCTACGGCGCGGCGGATCTGTTTTTCCGCCATGAATTTCCCGAGGTGCTCGAAACCGCGGGCGGCATCTGGAACGTGCGCGACCTGCTCCGCGACGAACCGTTCATCGTTTTCAACGGCGACATTTTCACCGACCTCCCGCTGGAGCCTGCGCTGCGCGCGCACCGCGAGCGCGGCTATGAAGTGACCATGATCCTCCGCTCGCACGGCGGCCCGCTGCAGGTCGGCTGCGACACCGCGAGCGGCCTCGTCACCGACATCGCCCGCCCGCCCGAGCACGCCACTGGGCCGCGTTTTCTTTTCACCGGCATCTACATCGTCAGCCCGGAATTCATCCGCCGCATCCCGCCCGCGACGAAGATCAGCGTCGTCCCGATTTTTTTGGAAATGATCCGCACCGGCGCGAAGCTCGGCGGCATCGTCATCGACGGCGGGGACTGGTGGGATCTTGGTTCGCGCGAGCAGTACCTCGCCGTGCATGCGGACATCGCTGTGCGCGGAGTGCGGAGCGCGGAGTGGATTCATCGCGCCGCGCACGTCGCGCCGGACGCGCAGCTTTCCGGCGCGACCGCTGTTGCAGCGGGAGCGCGCATCGGCGCGGGCGCGCGGCTGCACGACTGCATCGTGTGGGAAAACGCCGAGGTCGCGCCCGGTGCGGAGCTAACCCGCTGCATTGTCACCCGGGCCGCGCGCGCCGAGGGCACGCACACCGATCACGACTTCGCCTGACCTTTTTCCACGCCATGCCCAGCGCCCGCCATCCCCACGCCGTCTCCGTCCTCCCCATTGAAAAGGGCGGCTCGGGCCGCAAATTCTGGCGCATGCACGTCGGCGGGCAGTCGCTCATCCTCGTGCGCTACGGCGAGGACCGCCCGGAGAACAAACACTTCGTCGCCATCGCCCGCTTTCTCGCCAGCGTCGGCGTGCGCGTGCCGGTCACTTATTTTCATGATGAAACCGAGGGGCTCATCGTCATGGAGGACGCCGGCGAGACCGACCTCTGGAGCCACCGCCACGACCCGTGGCCGCAGCGCCGCGCGCTCTACCAGCGCACGCTCGACCAGGCGCTCATCCTCCACACGCAGGCGCACCGCGCACCCGGCGCGGACACGCTGAAAATTTTGCAGCCCGTCTTCGACGCCGCGCTCTACCGCTGGGAGCAGGACTACTTTTTCGAGCACTGCCTCGGTCGGCATTTCGGCCTCGCGGAAAAAGACTGGTCGCCCGCAAAGCCGCGCCTGCACGAGATTGCCGGGCATTTGGGAAAACAGCCGCGCTGCCTCGTGCATCGCGATTTCCAAAGCCAGAACATCATCATCCGCGACGGCGAAGTCTGCCTCATCGACTTCCAAGGGCTGCGCCCCGGCCTCGCGCAGTACGACATCGCCTCGCTGCTCCTTGATCCCTACGTCACGCTCACCGCCGCGGAGCGCGAGGAACTGCTCTCCCACTACCTCAGCGGCCTGCACGGCCCCGGTCGCCACGAGGCCCCCGGTTTCCGCGCGCTCTACGATCTCTGCGCGATGCAGCGACTCATGCAGGCGCTCGGTGCCTACGGCAAACTCGGCCACGCCGACGGCCGTGCCGCTTTTCTCGACCACATCCCCGCCGCGCTGCGCTCGCTGCGCGAAGTCCTCGCTACCATCCCCGGCCTCGACGGACTGCGCGCGGTGCTCAACGGCTTGCGGTGAACCCATCGCGCATTTTTCGGGAGAACGCGAAACACGCGGAAGGTTCGCGAAAAAGTGCGAAAGGAAGGAATTTTTCGCGGCCTTTTGCGAACCTTTCCGCGTGTTTTGCGTTCGCGTCTATCCCGCCCGCCCGACTAAGAAACCCACTCGCACGCCGGTCATCCGCACGCATGTGTTTCCGCTTTTTCATCCTCGTCTGCACCCTCGCGTTTACGCGAGCGGGCGCGGCGGATTTTGCGAAAGACGTGCGCCCGGTGCTGGAGACTTTCTGCTTCAAGTGCCACGGCGCGGAGAAGGCGAAGGCCGGCGTGAAGCTGCACGAGACCAGCGACCTCGCGGCGCTCTACCGCGATCCGGTGATGTGGGACAAAGTCCTCGTCGAACTCCGCGACGAGGCGATGCCGCCGGACAAACCGCAGCCGAGCGCGGATGAGCGCAACCGTGTCATCGCCTGGCTCGACCGCACGCTCAATGACCCAGATCCCGCGTCCGCCCCGCGCGATCCCGGCAAGCCCGTGCTCCACCGGCTGAGCAAACAGGAATACAACCACACCATCCGCGACCTGCTCGGCATCGACTCGCATCCCGCCGACGAGTTCCCACCCGACGGCGGCGGCGGCGGCGGTTTCGACAATAACTCCGCGACGCTTTTTACCCCGCCGGTGCTCGTGGAAAAGTATCTCGCCGTCGCCGCGAAGCTGCTCGCCGCGACGAAGCCCGAGCGGCTCATCGCCGTGCGCGCGGGTCCGGTGCTGACGAAGACCGACGCGGCGCGGACGAACATCTCGCGCTTCGTCGCCCGCGCTTTCCGCCGGCCCGTCGAGCCCGCGCAGATCGAACTGCTGCTGAAACTTTTTGCGCAGTCCGACGCGCGCGGCGAATCATTCGACGACGCCGTGCGCTACGCCCTGCGCGGCGTGCTCGTCTCGCCGGATTTTCTTTTCCGCGTGGAGGTGCCGCGCGGGCTGAACGCCTCGCCGATCAGCGACTACGAACTCGCCAGCCGCCTTTCATACTTCCTCTGGTCGAGCATGCCGGACGACGAACTTTTCCGCGTGACCTACGCCGGCACGCTGCGCCAGCCCGCCGTGCTCGAGGCGCAGGTGAAGCGCATGCTCCTCGATCCCAAGGCCCGCGCCTTCGCAGAAAACTTCGCCGGCCAGTGGCTGAGGGTCGATGAACTCACCACCTCCGCGCAGCCCGACGCCAAGCGCTTTCCCGACTACACGCCCGCCCTCCGCGACGCCATGCTCGCCGAGCCGATCGAGTTTTTCCACGCGCTCGTGCGCGAAAACGGCAGCCTGCTTCGCCTGCTCGACGCCGACTACACCTACGCGAACGAACCGCTCGCGAAACTCTACGGCCTTGACGGAGTGACCGGCGCAAAGTTTCAGCGCATCGCGTTGAAAGACCGCAATCGCGGCGGCGTCGCCACGATGGGCGCGGTGCTCACGCTCACCTCGTACCCGCGCCGCACCAGCCCCGTGCTGCGCGGCAAATGGATCCTCGAACAAATCCTCGGCACACCGCCGCCCGCTCCGCCGCCGCTCGTCGAGAGCCTGCCGACGAACGACAAACCGAAGGACGGCCTGACGCTGCGGCAGCAGTTGGAAAAGCATCGCACGAAAGAAGAATGCGCCGGCTGCCACAAGCGCATGGACCCGCTCGGCTTTGGCTTGGAAAACTTCGACGCCATCGGCCGCTGGCGCACCACCATCTCCGACCAGCCGGTCGATGCGACGGGTGAAATGGTCACCGGCGAAAAGTTCAATGGCCCCGCCGAGATGAAAGCGATTTTGCTGAAACACAAAGATGTCTTCGCCCGCAACGTGACCGAGAAAATGTACGCCTACGCGCTCAACCGCGGTATCGAGAGCTACGACGTGCCCACCGTCCGCCACACCGCGAAACTGCTGACGTCCGCCGACTATCGGGTGGACACGTTGGTCCTCGAAATCGTGAAAAGTTATCCGTTTCAAAACCGCCGTGGCACTGCCGCTGTAGCGACCACCAATCCATGAACCCGCTCACATTCCTTGTCATCCTGAGCGGAGTTCCCGGTGGGCGAAGGCGGGCGGGAACGGAGTCGAAGGACCCCGGCGGTTCGTTCCAGTGCTCTACGTTATCGGACCGCCGAGGTCCTTCGGCTGCGCTACGCCCGCCTCTCCGCCTCCGCTCCGCTCCGCTCAGGATGACACGCGATGAAAATTTTTAGACGTTCCAGCCTTTCCCTGACCCCACCATGAAAACCACACCCCTCTCCCGCCGCACCGTCCTCAAAGGCCTCGGAGCCACGCTCTGCCTGCCGTGGCTCGAAGCGATGCGTCCCGCGGCCCACGCCGCCGGAGCCACCGCCGCGCCCGTCCGCATGGCCGTGCTCTACATGCCGAACGGCGTCTGCCCCGGCAAATGGAACCCCACCGGCGCGGGCCACGATTTCGAGCTCTCGCCCATCCTTTCGCCGCTCGCGCCGCACAAGGACGACATCCTCGTCCTCCGCAACCTCTGGAACGCCGCGAGCAATACCGGCGACGGCCATTA
>JANXSB010000283.1 GCA_025352865.1 Chthoniobacter sp.
AGGCGGACGACTTGCTCGACTTTGGCTTGAAGCGCATCGGGGATGTCGTCGAAGAGGAGGTGGGCTTCGTCGAAGAAAAAGACGAGCTTGGGTTTGTCGAGGTCGCCGACTTCGGGCAGCCGCTCGAAGAGTTCGCTGAGGAGCCAGAGGAGCGCGGTGGCGTAGGTGCGCGGGTTGTTCATCAGCTTCTCGGCGGAGAGGATGTTGATGACGCCGCGGCCATCGACGCTTTGGATGAAGTCGTCGAGATTGAGCGCGGGTTCGCCGAAAAACTTGTCGCCGCCCTGCTGCTGGAGCTGGAGGAGGCTGCGCTGGATGGTGCCGACGCTGGCGGCGCTGACGTTGCCGTACTGAAGCGTGAGTTGCGCGGCGTTTTCGCCGATGAAGCGGAGCATCTCGCGGAGGTCGTCGAGGTCGAGCAGGAGCAGCCCGTTTTCGTCGGCGACGCGGAAGAGGATTTGCAGGACGCCTTCCTGGGTGTCGTTGAGGCCGAGGACGCGGGCGAGGAGGAGCGGGCCCATCTCGGAAATGGTGGCGCGGATGGGGTGGCCGTTTTCGCCGAAGATGTCCCAGTAGGTGACGGGGGAGCCGGTGAAGGTGAAGCCGTCGAGCGCGAGCTGTTTGATGCGCTCGTCGATCTTCGGATTGGACGTGCCGGGCTGGGCCATGCCGCTGAGGTCGCCTTTCACGTCGGCCATAAAAACGGGGACGCCGATGCGGCTGAAATTTTCGGCGAGACCTTGGAGGGTGATGGTTTTGCCGGTGCCGGTCGCGCCGGCGATGAGGCCGTGGCGGTTGGCCATTTTCGGGTCGAAGAAAATTTCGTCGTGGCCTTTGGCGATGAGAAATGGGGTGGTCATAATTTTTGGGAGGTGGCTGCGAAGCTAGGGCTGGCGCTGGTTGCGGGGCGAGTGGAATGTTTTCACGCGCCGTGCAAAAACGCGATGAGCGCGGTGACGGTGAGCATGCTGGCGAGCGTGGAGTAGAAGACGGCGGCGGCGGCGAATTGGGAGTCGGCGTTGAACTCGTGGGCGAGGAGAGCGGTGTTGACGGCGGTGGGGAAGGAGGCGGAGACGATCATGATGGTGGCGTCCTCGCCGCGGAATCCGAAGAGCGGGACGAGCGCGACGGCGAGCAGCGGGGCGACGAGCAGGCGCAGGCCGAGCGCCCAGCCGAGGCGGGAGAAATTTTGCGCGACGCGTGTCTGCGAAAGCTGGACGCCGAGGGTGACGAGGGCGACGGCGACGAGGGCGTTGGAAAAATATTCGAGCGGCACCCAGAGCCAGCGGACGTTTTGCACCGGCAGATGCAGCCAGCGCACGAGCAGCGCGGCAGCGACGGCCCACAATGAAATCTGCCGCAGCGCGGGCAAAAATGCGCGCCAGCCGGAGTGGTGCGTGGACGCGGCGAGGGCGAGGCCGATGGTGAAGCTGGCGACGTTTTGCGTGAGGACGATGAAGACCTGGAGCACGGGGCCCGCGCCGGGAAAGGCGAGGGCCATGAGCGGGATGCCGTAGTTGCCTGAGTTGTAAAACATGGCGGCGAGTTGGAGCGCGCGGGTGTGCGGTCGGTCGTAGCCCATGAGCCGCCCGACGAGGGCGGCGAGGACGAACATGCTGGCGATGACGGCGACGGTGCAGCCGACGACGCGCGCGGCCTTTTCCCCCGCGAGGTCGGAACTGACGACGTGGACGAACATGAACGCGGGGACGAAGACGTAGATGTTCAGCTTGACGAGCGTGCCGAGGTCGAGCCGGGCGCGGCGGTCGAGCAGCCAGCCACAGCCGAACATGACGAGGATGGGCAGGAGGACCTGGGTGAAGACTTTCGCGAGGAGCACGGCGGGTGTGTGGAGAAAATGCGGCACGGCCAAAACAAAAAACGCGAGCGGTGAAGCTCGCGTTTTTTGGAAGTCGAGGGCGGACGCTAGAGGGGGCTCAACGGCAAAAGCGGCGGGAGGCCGCGTCGGGTGAGGTTCGGCGGAAAGCCGAGCGAGCCCGGCAGATACGGAGAGCCGGCTGGCCCCAGGCCGATCGGGTCGTTTTTCGGATCCTTGGGATCCATCGGCCCTTCGGCAATTTCCTTGGCGTCCTTGCCGTCCGCACCGCTGTAGCCGGCGACGACTTCGGGCTTCAAGCCGACTTCGTAATCGTTGAGCGAGAGCGCACCGAAGGAATCGAGTTCGCGGATCGTCAGTGTGTCGTTGGGATTCACGGGCGTCCAGCGGACGACGAGCTTCACGGCCTGCACGGCGGGGAAGTCCACGCTGGCGCGGGAAGTGGTGCCGTCGAGGACGATGCTGGTCGTGGGCGTGCGGCCTTCGAGCGAGACGGGCTTGGCTGCCGCCGGTGCCGAGTTTGGCGCGGGAATGCTCGCGGGTGTGATGGCGGCTTCGGCGGCGTCGCCGATGGCGAAAAATTCGAGCCTGCCCTTGGTGGCACCGTCGGTGAGCAGCGCGATGCGCGAGATCGACTGGGTGCCGTTGTAGGCGATGACCGCGCCGGATTCGTTGGTCGAGGCGTTCAGCGTGAGGCCGCTTTCCGGGTTGTCGTCGATGGCTTTCTGCCAGGGCAGGAAACCGTCCGGTGCATTGGCGCTCGTGACGCGGCCCTGGGCGTAGAGGCCGTTGAGGTTGAATGCGGTCTTGTTATTGACGTACTGGCCGAAGATGGCGCGTGCATCAATGGCGGCTTCGCGCTTGCGCAGATTGTAATCCACGGCGGAGCGCTCGCCGTAGAGATACATGCTGAACAGCGGACCCGGATCGGCGATGTCCGTCTGGATCAAAACATATTTTGCGAAGCGGCTGAAGGGCTTCGTGAGCTTCTTTTCGTTGATGGAATCGAAGGGGATATTCTGTGCGAGAGGCGACCATGATTTTGCGCCGGGGGCCGCGGGTTCATCGCCCGCGTAGATCGAGACGGTGCCGGCCGCGGGCCGCGAGGAGACGCTGAAATTGGAGAGCATTTCGGGCTCGGGCAGTGCGATCAGGTAGCTCTGCTTGCCGGCCATGACCGGCCAGCCCGTGGTGATGTCGTCATCCAGCCAAGCCGCGGCGGCTTCGGTTGGAACGAATGTTTGATTTGCCGGATTGAAAACGAAGAGATTCGCGCCGAGATGCTGGCGGGCGAAGTTCTTCGGAAACACTTGGAGTTGCTTGGTGGCGGGATCGCCTTCCGCGGCGACGGCGAGCGTGGCGCAGACGGCCGAGACGAGTGACACGATGGATGTGGTCTTCATATGTTTTACCCCGTTTAGGGATTTCTGAGGTTGATTGGAATCAAAATTTTCAAAACTCGAATGGGCGATCGTCGTTCTGGAAATTTGAGCGAGTATGGTGAATTTTCTCAGCGTGACAAGAATTATTTTAAGAATCTATGGGGCCGAAACGCACGGATGGGCGTGTGGCATCTTTGGCGTTGGCAAAGATCTGCAAAGTCGCTAACGAATGCCGCGAATGGTTCGCCAAGTGCTGAGGAAGGATTTTCCGCGTCTTGGCCAACTTCGATCATAGAAAAAACCCATCTACTCCAACTCCGTGAATACCGACGACTCCAACTCTCCTAAAAATTCTCCAGCTGCGCCGCCACAATTTTCGGAAGGGCAAAAGCTCGCCGGTTGTTACGGGCTGAAACGGCGCATCGCCGGCGCTGATGAAACCGAAATCTGGCTCGCCCACGATGAGGTGCTCGGCAAAGACGTTTCCCTCCATTTCGTCCCGACCACATTGATCGGCGATGCTGCGGCGATGAGCGAGTTGCGGCGCGAGGTCAAACGCACCCGACAGTTGATTCATCCGAATATTCTGCGCGTCTATGACCTCGTCGAGGACGCGGACTGGGCGGCGATTTCGATGGATGCGTTCGATGGGGAATCGCTGGCCGTGCGGCTGGCGAAAACCGCCGGCGCAGGTTTCGATATTGCGGTGATGCAGCCGTGGGTCGCGCCGCTTTGCCAGACGCTGGAAGATGCGCACAAGATCAACGTCGTGCATCGCGATGTCGCGCCCGGCAGCGTTTTTCTCGGCGCGGACGGCAAAGTGTTTGTCGCCAGCTTCGGCATCGGCCGCTGCATCGCGGATGCGGTGTCGCGGATTTCCGGGAAACAAAATCCGCGCCTCGCGGCGGGCAGTCCGCAGCAGCTCGACGGCGCTGCGGCCACGCGGCTGGATGATGTCTATGCGGTCGGCGCGCTGTTGTTTCAATCCTTGACGGGCGCGCTCCCATTCGCTGGCGATGATGTGCCGGGGCAGATTCGCAAGGCCGCACCGGCGGCGGTTTCGAGTTTGCGCAGCAAAGACGCCGCGCCGGTTGCCGCGGCGTGGGAAAAGACGATCGCCGCGTGTCTGGAGAAAAGGCCCGAAGCCCGTCCGCAGGGGGCGTCGGAAATCGCCCGGCGATTGCTGGCTGCGGGAGCGGAACAGGAGCCCGTCGTTGCGCCGGTGGTGGTGGCGCCGAAAAAAATCGCACCGGCTGAATCATCCGCGCCGGTGGTTGCGACGACATCGGTCTCGGAAACCGCCAGGACCGCACCGCTGGCCGCGACGAAGACGCGGAGCGAACCGCCCGCGACACCCTCGAAGCCGGTGGCGACGTCGGCGAGCAAGAGCAAATTTGCGCCCGACGTTTATTCCAACCTGGCTCCCGAGCGGTCGCGTTTTCCCGCGCTGGGCTTTGCCGTCGCCGCCGGGCTGATCGTCATCGGCGCGGCGGGTTATTATTTTAATGATCAGGGCCGGGGAAACCAAGGTGCCGATGCGGCTGCCGGACTTACTGCCACCGAGCCGTCCGAGGGTTCTGAGCTGCGCTCGGTCAATAACCGTATCGAGACTCTGGCACCGCCCGCGCCCCAGGCGACCGTGGAAACTCCCGAGCCTGCGCCGGTGGTCGAGCCTGCGATTGCACCGGCCCCATTAAAACCCGCCGCGCTCCTGGCCGCCGCCGCACCCGCCGCTACGCCGGTTCCTGCGCCTGCGGCGGCAGCGGGCGATGAGGACAAGGCGGTCGCGGAAAAGGCGGCGGCTTTGGAAAAGATCAAACAGGCCGCGCTCGCGGCGGAAAAATCCCGCGAGGACATGGAGAAACAGCAGCAGCATGCTGATGCCGCCGTCGCCGAAGCGCAAAAGGCCGTGGAGCAAAAAACCAAGGCGATGGGCGCGGTTAAAAAGGGCGTTGATGAAGTGCTGGCCCAACGCAAGAAACTCGAGGACGAACAGAAAGCCGCTGACCTCGCCGCCGAACAGGCCCGCCAGCTTGCCGCCGAAAAAGCGCGCGTTGCCGATGCTGCGAAAAAGGCGATCGCCGACCTCGAAAGCAAGAACAAGGAAAAGCTGGTGGCGCAGGACAAGGCCGATGCCGAAATCCAGGCGCTGCAAAAAACTCTCGCCGACCGGCAGCAGTCCGCGGCGGGTGTGGCCAAGGCAGCCACCGACGCCGAAGCATTGCGGCAGCAAAATCTTGCGATGATCAAGCAGGGCGAGCAGGAAGTCGAACAGGCGAAACTCGCCGCCGTCGAAACACGCCGGCTGCGCGAAGAAGCCGAGGCCGAACGCCGCAAGCTGGGTCAGGAATTGGCGGAGATGCAGAAGATGATGGAGAGGAAAAAAGCCGAGATCGAAGACCGGCTGAAGAAGCTCGAAAATCCCGCTGCCAAGCCGGCGGTCGTCGCTCCCGCTCCCGAGTCCGTCAAGGTGCCTGAACCAAAGCCCGTCGAAAAACCGTCCACGCCGATGCCCGCAGTCAAACTGGTTTCCGCTGAACTTCCGGCTCCTGCAACTCCAGCACCGGCCACGCCCGTCCCGGTGGCTGTCCTGCCAAAGCCCGTCGTTCCTCCGCCGGTTCCTGCGCCGCCTGCCCCGGTCGCCATCGAGCCCAAACCCGCGGTGCCCGCGCCCGTCGCAGCCGAGCCGACCCAACTGGTCATGAAGACCGAGCCCGAAAAGCTGGCCGCTCTCACACCACCCGCAGTCCCGAAGCCCGCGGTCCCCGCCACCGGTGGGGAAAACAGTCTCGGCCAGCGCTTCTCCCCCGTGGGAGACGTGGACTTCTGCGTCTGGCAGACGCGCGTCAAGGACTTCGACGTTTTCGCCCGCGCCGTGAATCTCAAGTCCTCCGCGTGGCGCGGTCCCGGCTTCAAACAGGGGCCCGATCACCCGGTCGTCAATGTCACTTGGGTCGAGGCCGTCGCCTTTTGCAAATGGCTTACCGATCTCGAGCACAAGGACGGAACCCTGGCCGCGGCCCAATTTTACCGCCTGCCGACCGATCTCGAATGGAGCAAAGCCGTCGGGCTGCCCGAGGAATCTGGCCGGACTCCCGAGGCCCGCGACATGGGCGTGTCGGATGTCTATCCGTGGGGCACCCAATGGCCGCCGCCACCGAAATCCGGCAACTACACCGGCGAAGAAACCGGTTCCGATGTCGCGATCAAGGGCTACGACGACGGCTTTGCGTGGACCTCGCCGGTCGGCAGTTTTCCGCCCAACAAGTTCGGCCTCTACGACATGGGCGGCAACGTCTGGCAGTGGTGCATGGACCCGTGGAATAACGACTCCAAGGCGAAGGTTCTGCGCGGCGCCTCGTGGTACAATGGCGCGCTCAAACTCAGCCTCCTTTCCTCCTGCCGCGTCCATGCCTCGCCCGACAGCAGCACGGACAACTATGGCTTCCGCATCGTGCGCGCCTCGGAGTCCGGCAGACCCGGAAAAAAGTAACGATTCCGGCGGTCTTTGGAACGCCGCGTTTTTGACGTTGCTATTCCCCCCGGTTTCAGAAAATGTCCGCGCCCAACACCCATCTGACAGTTGACCACTATGAAAAAACTCATTGCCCAATTCCTCCTCACTCCCATCGCACTCCTGGTCGCGGTTCCCTGCGTCCTTCACTCCCAGGAGTTCTTCCGCGACTTTGGCACCTCCCGCTCGTCCGATGGGATTGGGCCGGTCTATCCGTCCGAGTATTCGTATGAGGATGCCTCCCCGAGCGGCCTTGTTCCGCTGCGTCCGGGCCAGGACTTGAATGAGGCCCAGGCGGCTGAAGAGGCCGACCGCTATAATTTCGCCATCGGGCCCGTGCAGTTCGGTTTGGCCGTGGGAATCGGGCTGGAATACAACGACAACATCACGCTCGCGGATCACGATAAACTCTCTGATTTCATCCTGCGTCCCCTGCTCGATATCCAGGCCACCTGGCGTCTCAGCGAACTGAACACGCTGAAGCTTTCCGTGGGAGCCTCCTACGCGAAATACTTCGACCACACGGAATTCGACAGCCGCAGTGTCCTGCTTTCGCCGAATTCCGAACTCGCCCTCACCATCTATCTCGGCTCGGTGAAAATCACCGCGCGCGAGCGGCTGAGCTATCAGGAGGAAGGTTACAACAACCCGACCCTCAGCAATATCACCGCCCCGTATCGTTACTGGGAGAGTCAGGCCGGACTCGAGCTGGAATGGGCGATGAATGACAAGGTCACCATCACCGGGGGCTACGATCACTATAACCTATGGACGGATGGCGATGATTTCACGCTGCAGGATCGCGCCATCGACACGATTTTCATCAAGCCCGCCTATCAGATCGCGCCCGGAGTGAAAATCGGCATCAATGCCGCCTACAGCTTCATTAACTTCGACAGCAACGACCGTCCGGACGGGGCGGGACTGCTGGTCGGCCCGTTTGTCCAATGGCAGATGTCCGAGTACACCAATCTCTATCTCGAAGGGGGATACCAGGAACTGAGCTTCGACCAGCTCCACCTGAGCAGCTCCGACGCCAATGCCGTCAACAACATCCTCTACAACAACCAGGATACCAGCACCTACTACATCAAGTTTGAGATCAACAACAAACCGTCCGACATCTTCGACCATCGCCTGTCGTTCTCGAAGACCACCGAGATTGGTTTTTCCTCGGACTCCTACGACCTCTACCATGTGGAATACGACGCCAACTGGAAGATTTTCCCGCACACCGAAATCGGCCCCGTGGTCTTCTACGAGTACTACACGACCTCGGGCGATAACGGCGAAACGGCCCAACGGGTCGGCGCGGGAATGGGAATTCGCTATCATTTCTCAAATTCCTTCACCGCCGGGCTCGATTATCGCTTTATTGCCAAGGACTCAGATTTGCCAAATTCCGACTACCGCCAGAACCTCGCGTTTCTCAGTTTCTACTACAAATTCTAATCTCCACCGACATGGCCCATGCCTAGCTTTCTCATCCGCACAGCCAGCATCGCCGCCGCCTTGCTGGTGGCCCAGTTGACCGGAAGAGCGCAGCAAGGTGCGGTGCCAAGGGCTGTGCCGGTGCCGTCGGTCTATGCGCCGCAGGAGCGGATGCAGGTCGTTGATCCCGACAAAAAGCTCTCGGCGGGTGACATGCTCACCGTCGAGATTGTGGAGGACAAAGAGGGTGGCCTGCCGCGTGTCGTCACCGCCTCCGGGGCGATTGCCGTTCCGCCTCTCGGGTACATCCAGGTCGTGGGCAAAACCACGACGGAAGCCAGTGCGGATATCAAGCACCGTCTGGAAGCCGACTACTACTATCACGCCACGGTAAAGCTCAATATCGACCGGGTCAGTCCGATCCAGGTAAGAGCAGGGACGGTCACACTCTCCGGGCAGGTCAGGCTGGCCGGGCCGCAGGAAATGATCGCTGGCGAACCTTTGAGACTGAGCAGCGCGATCTTAAAGGCCGGTGGCTTTACCGAGTGGGCCAACCCCAAAAAAGTGAAACTGACCCGTCAGGTCAATGGGTCGCCTCAATCGACCGAATACAACGTCAAGGAGATCATCGAAAGCGGTAATGAAAAAGCCGATCCCATCCTCCAGGACGGCGACCGCATCAATGTGCCCAAGGCCTGGATCAGATACTAACGTCCATGGACTCTCCCAATCCCCAGGCTCCCGCCATGCCCCTCCCCGGAGGCTTGGGCATGAAACTGTATCGCTATCGCAACCTCGTTCGCCGGCACTGGTGGATCCTGATGCTTACGGTCGGCATAGGTCTGGTCTTGGAAGGCTATGTCCTTTTCACCACACCGCAGCTCTTTGAATCTTATAGCAATCTCGATATTCGCCCGGAGTTGATCCGCGAAAACAATACCGGTGCCTTTCAGGACACTACGCCGAACTTTGTCGGGACGGCTGTTGAACAGTTGAAAAGCCCGATCGTCCTTGGCCGCGCACACGACCGGGTTGCGCTCGAATCTCCGAACCTCACTGGGACCGTTGAGATAACGTCGTTGAACCCGCCGCGGACGAATATCTTCGTTGTTACGGGCATTGGATCAAACCCGCTTTATACGCAAAAATTCGTCGATACAGTCGTCGATGAGTTTTTGAAATGGCGCTACGAGAGCCGTACCGGGATGGTCGGCCAGGTCAATGTCACCCTCGCGGAGCAGGAGGCCAAGACCCGCAAGGAGCTTGAGCAGAACAAAGCCAGCCTTCGGGCTTTTACGGAAAAGAACAACATGCAGTTCTGGACCGACCGGAGTAACAAGGCGGTCGCCTGGCTGACCGGCTTGGAGAACAAAAAGACCCAGCTTCAGGATGAGTTGCAAAGGCTGCAGAATCTCACTCCCGACGAACTGCTTCACGCGGCGGCATCCCCGCCTCCCATGTCGAAACAACCCGGCGGCAATGCCGACATTTCTCCCAAACAGGAAGCCACCTTTAACAGCGCGCTGTACACCGAATACATCCAGGCCAGCCAGCAGCTATTCCAGCGCCAGGCCGACTACGAGGAATGGAAGACCGTCTGGAAACCCGCGCATCCGAAACTCAAAGCCATCGTCGCCGACATGGAAAAGATTCAGCGCCAGATCAACATCATCAAGGATCAGAACGCCAACATGGTCAAAGCGCGCATCGCGGCGATCAACGCCGAATTGAAGAGCCTCGAAGTCAGCCTAGCCGAGTGGAACGCCTCGGTGCTCGAAGCGGGTCGCAAGGATTCGGAATACAAGACCCTCCAGAGCGATGTGGCCCGCACGGAAAGTCAGTTGGAAAAGCTCGTCGCCGAAATCCACGGGATCAACGGCGGTGTCAAATCCCTCGATCCGCTTCAGGTCACGCAGAAAGCCACCAGCCCCAAGCCGATTCCGCCCGGCATCTTGATGCACCTCCTCATCGGCCTCATCGGCGGCCTCGTCATCGGCTCCATCATCCTCATCGTCCTCGACCGCGCCGATGACCGCCTCTCGTCCTCGACCGAAATGATCGAGCACTTTTCCGAGTCCATCCTCGGCCAGATTCCGAACGTCGCCGACACTCGCGGCGTCTCCGGCCTGCCCCTCTTGAAAGAGGAAGACGAACGCTACACTTACGCCGAAGCCTTTCGCAGCCTGCGCTCCTCACTCATCTTCATGCCGAACCAGTCCGAGCTGAAGACCCTCCTCATCACCAGCGCCATTCCCGACGAAGGCAAATCCACCATCGCCAGCAACCTCGCCATCACCATGGCCGCCGCCGGCGCGCGTGTTCTCCTTGTCGATGCCGACCTCCGCCGCGGCGACCTCGCCCAGCTTTTCGACATCGACGGAAAAACCGGCCTCACCAACATCCTCCGCGGCGAGAACCACTGGAAGTCCGCCGTCCTCCAGACCAAATACCCCACCCTCTCCCTCATCCCCCGCGGCCCCGTCACCAACCAGTCCGGCGAACTCCTCCTCCGCCCCATCCTCACCGGCCTGCTCGACGAATTCAAAGCCGCCTACGACCTCGTCATCTTCAACACCGCACCCATCCTCGCCGCCGACGACACTCCGACCCTCGCGCCGAATTTCGACGGCACCCTCATGGTCGTCCGCGCCCAATTCACCTCCGCCCGCCTGACGAAAAACTCCCTCAACTCCCTCTACCAGCGTCAGGTCAATGTCCTCGGTCTTATCCTCAATGCCGTCGATGTCGAAACGCCGGACTACTACTACTACCGCTACAACCAGTATTACGCGGCCTGACTCGCCTCAGGTCAGGTGCTGGCGAAAGCGTCCGGCCATCCGCCGTGCTTTTCGATCACTTCATCGATCTCCTTTATCAGCCGGATGGTTTCGGAGAGGGCGGTGACGATCTTTTGGTAATGGGCGAGGTCGTCCTTCGTGAGGGTGCGGCCTTTGCGGTCTTTGAGCCATTTCTCGCAGACTTGGTAGCCGCCGATGTGGAAGTTCCACACCTCCTCGCGCACGCCCTGGAAGCCGGTGGTCTGCGCCTTGTCCACCCACACGGTGTCGCGCGACCACGAGATTTTTTCGACCTCGGGCAATGTCTTCGATGTAGGGCTGCCGATAAACTCGGTGATGGGCTGGTCGAGCCGGGGCGATTCCAGCAGGTGCAGGGCGGTGAGTTCGCCGCCGAGCCGGG
>JANXSB010000370.1 GCA_025352865.1 Chthoniobacter sp.
CACGATCACGAAGGACATGAAAAGAAACGGCCGCACCGAGGAGGAAACAGACGCGCTGATTCAGGATTTCATCAAGCGCGTGGTGCCGGCGACGCACCTGCCGTCGGTGAAATTCGGGTCGTGAAAGTAGTTTGGGCTGAAGCCCAAAGTCGGCGCGGGGAAATCCGCAAGCCGGAGGCTTGCGCTACTTTGGCGGCGCGGGTGCCTCGACGATTTCTGCGGTGAGCGACAGCTCGCGGCCTTCGCGGAGGATGCCGAGCGTGACTTTCGTGTGGAGATCGGTCTCGGCGACGCGCTCGCGCAGGGCGTAGCTGTCGGTGATGGGACGGCCATTATAGCTGCGGATGAAATCGCGCGGCTGGAGCCCGGCGAGGGCGGCAGGCGAGCCGGGGAGGACATCCACGACGAGCGCGCCGCTGGTGTCGGGCAGGGCGAGCTGGCGCGCGATTTCCGGCGTGAGCCCGAAGGTGGTCACCCCGAGATGGCCGCGGACGATGCGCCCGGTTTTCAACACGCTCTCCAGCGCGCGCCGCGCGACGTTTGACGGAATGGCAAAGCTGATCCCCAGCCACGCGGTCTGCTGCGCGCGGGAAAAAATGCGGCTGTTGATGCCGATGATTTCGCCGCGGAGATTGAGCAGCGGCCCGCCGGAATTGCCTTCGTTCACCGCCGCGTCCGTCTGCAAAAACTCGACCCCGCTGTCCTCCGACGCGCGGCGGTCGCGTCCGCTGACGATGCCCTGCGTCACGCTGCCTTGAAAACCGAACGGATTGCCCACGGCAAAAACCATCTGCCCCACGCGCACGGCGTCGCTGTCGCCGAGCGGCAGCGGCACGATGTCCGGCGCGGTGATTTTCAAAATCGCGATGTCCGTGACCTCGTCCGTGCCGATCAACTGCGCGGGCAGACGCCGCCCGTCGGTCAACTGCACGACGATCGTCTCCACGCCGACGACGACGTGGTGATTCGTGAGGATGTGGCCTTCCTGCGAGACGATCACGCCCGAGCCGAGCGACTGCTCCTCGCGCGGCGGGAGAAAAGGTGCGCGCGAGACGCTGCGGGTGGTGGCGATGCTGACGACGGACGGCATGACCGCGGCGGTCAGCCGCGTGTATTCGGCATCGAGCGCGGTGAGCACCTGCACGTCCTCGGGAGCGATGCGCGGGCCTACGGCGGGCGTGTATTTTTTCCCGCCGGGCGCGCCGCTGTGCGCGAGCGAGTTCAGCCGCTGCCAGCGGAAGATGCCAAAGCCGACGAGCCCGATAATGAGGATGATGAAGAGGGTGCGGCGCATTTAGCTGACCTGTGAAAGCATGAGCTTGCGCCCCTCGGCAAGCACGCTGCGGTAGCGCGCATTCTCCGGTGCGGCGAGCTGCGGGTCGCGGTCGAAGAGGAGAAAAGCGGCGTTGCGCGCGAGGCGCATGAGTTCGTGGTCGGCGAGCGGGTCGCCGAGCTTGAGCGGCGGCAGGCCACTCTGCGCGGTGCCGAGGATGTCGCCGGGGCCGCGCATCCGCAGGTCGGCTTCGGCGATTTTGAAACCGTCGGAGGTTTCTTCGAGGAGGCGCAGTTTTTCCAAAGCCTCGCCCTCCGCCTTCGCCGAGCGGAGCAGAATGCAGTAGCTCTTGTGCTCGCCGCGCCCGATGCGCCCGCGGAGCTGATGGAGCTGCGCGAGGCCGAAGCGCTCGGCGTTTTCGACGAGCATGATGTTCGCGTTCGGCACGTCGATGCCGACCTCGATCACCGTCGTGGCGATGAGCGCCTTCGACTCCCCGCGCCGGAAACGCTCCATGATCGCGTCCTTTTCCTCCGGCGCGATGCGCCCGTGCAGCAGCTCGCATTTCATCGGCGCGAGCAGGGCCTGCCATTTCTTGAATTCGCCCGCCGCCGCTTTCGCCTCCAGCTTCTCCGACTCATCAATGAGCGGATAAACGATGTACGCCTGCCGCCCCGCTTCGAGATGTTCGCGCAGAAATTTCACCGCCTCCGGCAGCTTCGCGGCATCGCGCGCGGCGGTGACGATCCTGCCGCGGTTCTCCGGCAGCTCATCGAGCGTGCTCACATCGAGATCGCCGTAGAGCGTCATCGTCAGCGTGCGCGGGATCGGCGTGGCCGTCATCACCAGCACATCCGGCGCGATGCCCTGATCGCGCAGCCGTGCCCGCTGCATCACGCCGAATTTGTGCTGCTCATCGATCACCGCCAGCCCCAGCCGCGAAAACCCCGCGCCCGCATAAAGCAGGGCATGCGTGCCGACGAGGATGTGCGGCTCCTCGCCGCCTTCGACCGACGGATCGAACAGCGGCAGCGCCCCGCTTTGCTCGGTGCGCGCGGCGGTGCGGAGGGCGACCCGGAGGCTGAGGGGTTCGCAGAGGTGGCGAAGCGTGAGGTAGTGCTGCTCGGCGAGGATTTGCGTCGGCGTCATGAGCGCGGCCTGGTAGCCGGCTTCGACGGCGAGAAGCATGGCGCTCAGCGCGACGAGCGTTTTCCCGCTGCCCACGTCGCCGTGGAGCAGGTGGTTCATCGGGCGCGGCGCGGCGAGGTCGGCGCGGATTTCTGCGATCGAGCGGAACTGCGCGCCGGTGAGGGAAAACGGGAGCGCGGCGTGCAGCCGGCGCATCAGCGAATCCGCCGCGCAATGCACCGCGCCGGGCTGCGCGGACTGCTCCGCGCGCTTCGCGGCGATGCTGAGCTGCATGGCGAAAAACTCTTCGAGCACGAGATGCCGACGTGTCTTTTCCAAAGTCGCGCGCGAGTCGGGAAAATGAATCTGCCGCAGCGCCCACGCGCGCGGCGTGGCGTCGAGCACCGCCGGGATGATCGGCTCCACCTCGTCGTCGCAAAGATTTTCCAGCGTGTCCCAAACGATGTGCCGCAGCACGCGCGGCGAGAGTCCTTCAGTCGCGCGATGAATCGGCACGAGCCGTTTCAAATGGATGGAAACCTCCGCGTCGTTCTCCACGACCTCGAACTCGGGATGCACAATGACCACGCCGGAGCCGCTCGCCTTCGGCTTTCCGTACACCACGAGCCGCTGCCCGTTGACGATCATCTTTTCGACCCAGTGCGCGTTGAACCACCGGCAGAGCAGCGGCGTGCTGAGCGCGTGCGCGGATTCCTCCTCGAGCACCACGTCGAACATTTTCTGGGACCCGCGGATGCGCCGGACGCCCGTCTTTTTCACGATGCCGCAGACGCACACCGGCTCGGCGGTGTCGCCCGTCGGGAAGCGGTCGAACTGCGTGCGGTCTTCGTAGCGTTTCGGAAAATGCGTGAGCAGCGCGCCGACCGTCGCGATGCCGAAACGGTCGAGCTGCCGCTGCCGTTGCGGCGGAATCCACTCCAACTCGGTCAGCGGCGTGTCGAGATTCACGCGCGCAACTTAGCCGCCCCGCGCGCTCCGCACGCAAAGCAAATCCGCGCGCAGGAAAAGCCGGTTGACCGTCCTGCGCACGCCGCTAATCTCGGCGCTCCCATGACCATGAAATTCCGCCGTTGCATGATGATTGCCGCGCTCGCGCTTCTCGCGCCCTGCGTACGCGCGTCGGCGAGCGACTCGCTTTACGACTCAAAGACCGCGCAGAAACTCGATGTCAGCAAGTTTTCGCTCTTCGGCCCGCTGGCCGGGCGGTTCAAATACGACAAGCGCATGGTTCACGCCGCCGAGATCGCCGCGGCCCGCGCGCGCGGCCACTCCACGAGCCGCTGCTGGCACTATGTAAAAGACGCGCTCCTCGCCGCGCAGATCGTCCCCACGCGCCCGAAATCCGAATACGCGAAGCAGGCGGCGTCCGAGCTGACCACGAGCTACGGCTTCCGGCGGATCAAGGAAACCAACCCATACAAAGCGCCGCTCGGCTCGGTGCTCGTCTATGGCGGGCGCGGCGCGGGCCATGTGGAGCTGCGCACGCGGCTCGGCTTCGTCAGCGACTTCGTTTCGCTCAAGCCGTCGCCGCGCCCGCTCATCGGTATTTTCGTCAAACCGCGCGCGTGATTTCCGCCCGTGTGTCATAACGAGAATCCGCCCTTGCGGCCCCGCGCGGCCCAGTTACTTTCCGCGCCTCAGTTCTTTTCAAACAACGCAACTGCATCACGAGTGCCTCCGCGAAATCCGCGGGGGCTGCCAACCTGGTTGGAGAAACCAAGGTGGAACCGAGCGACCGAGTGGGTCGCCCGCGATGTGCGCAACGGCTCTCTGCCGGATGCGAACCAAAATCTCCCGCGATGCCCCTGCCCAACCGCACACCGCATCATGTTTCAATTCTCACTCCGGGTGAACCCCGCGAATCCCAACCATCACCTCTGGAATAACAACGGCACCTGGTTCATCCACTACGTCGTCCACCCCACGCCCTTCACGAAGGAGCGCATCCGCCGCTCGCTCGGGACGAAATCGCTCGCCGAAGCTCGCGCCCGCCGCGACACCATTCTCGCCGCTGCCGAACTCGAGCCGCTCGCGCTGGCGGCATGATGGAAAGAAAGCGCACGCCCCGAGCCACGGATGAGAGTTTCTTCGATTCCGCTCCGGTCACAAAGCCAGCCGGAACTGCGCTCAAAATGGCGAGTTATTTTCCGCACCGCGGCTACACCCGCTCGCGCTTTTTCAAAACGAACCACGCGACGAAGTACGCGACCACACCCCACAGCGCCTGCGCGAACAGCGCGAGCCAAGCAGGACGCCCGCGGTCGTAGATTTGGCCGGTGGTGATCTCGTGATCGGGATCGAGATTGAGGAACGCCTGGTGGTGGTCGCTGAGGATGTCGCCCTTGGCCTCCTGCATCCACAGAAAGCTTGTATCCATCACGGTTTGCGCGCTGAAGGTCGGCATGAGGCGGCTCACCGCGAGGACGGATTTCGTCATGTCGTTCGGGGCTACGGTGTAGCCGGAAAAAAGAATCTGCGGGATGAGGATGAGCGGGACAAACATCACGGCCTGCATCACCGAGCGCGAGAGCGCGGAGATGGTGAGCCCGATGCCCACGGCGGCGACGGCGGTGCCGAAAAGCGCGGCAAATTGCAGCAGCATGGAGCCGTCGCGTCCGCCGCTGCCGATGAGCATGGTGAGGTAAAGGATGAGCGCCTGAGCGATGGTGACGGCGGTGAGAAAAAGATACTTGGCCGCGAGATAGGAATGCGCGCCGACGCCAACGAGCCGCTCGCGACGGTAGATCGCGAGTTCCTTCACGATCTCCTGCGCCGCATTGCTGCACCCGAACCAGAGCGTCGCGAGGTACGCGAAGAACATGGTCAGCGCGCGGTTCATCTTTTCCGGATCCTCCTTGTCCTTCGCCACCCACACCACCAGCGCGGCGATGATCAGCGGCTGG
>JANXSB010000378.1 GCA_025352865.1 Chthoniobacter sp.
CACCGCGCCGGAATCCTGGAGAATGCGTTTGCCATCACGCTCTTCGCGATTGCCGTCATCGTTTTTCTCGTGGGGATGATATGGCGCGGCGCGAAGCGGCTCGATGAAGAGGATGCCCGGCGCGCTCGCGTCGAGGCGCAGTTGCGCGAGACTCAGGCGGGCCTGGAGGACACCGTGCGCCAGCGGACAGCCGATCTGCAGCAGGCGGTCGCGGGCATTCGCGACGAACTGCGCGCCCTCGGCGCAGCGGCCAGCGAAGTGCTCGCATCGAGCAGCGCGCTCGCCGCTTCCGCCACGCAAACCGCCAAGTCCGTGGCCGAGACAACCGTGACCGTGGAGGAAGTCCGGCACACCGCGCAGCTCGCCACGGAGCGCGCGCAGCGCGTGGCTGCGAGCGCGCAGCAGGCGGCGGAAATCTCCAGCGCCGGAACCGCCGCCACGCGCGCGACCGCGGAAGATGCGGCGGGCGTGCGGGGAAAAATCCAGTCCATCGGCGAGCGCATGATCGAGCTCACGGAGCGCAATCACGCCATCGCCGAAATCGTCTCCACCGTCGATGATCTCGCCGAGCAGTCGAACCTGCTCGCGGTCAATGCCGCGATCGAGGCGGCGGCGGCGCGCGAGCAGGGAAAGGGCTTCGCCGTCGTCGCGCAGGAAGTGAAATACCTCTCCGACCAGTCGCGCCAGGCGACGAAGCAGGTGCGCGCGATTTTGCACGACATCCAGCGCGCATCCGACGCGGCGGTGATGACCACCGAGCAGGCGACGAAGGCCGTGGAAGCCTCCGCCGCGCAGGCTGCGCGCGCGGGGGAATCCATCCTCGGCCTCGGCGTCCGCGTCGGCGAAGCGGCGGATGTGGCGGCGGAAATCGCGACCGCCAGCCAGCAGCAGCTCACCGGCGTGAACCAGGTGGCGCTGGCGATGGAGCAGATCAAATCGGCGAGCACCGACCACGCCAGCGCAGCCCACCGGCTGGAGCTGGCCGCGCGCGATTTGAACGCGCTGGGGCAGCGCCTGAAAGAGCTGGCGGAGCGGCACAAGACCTGACGCGCCATGACCGACGACGAGTTTCTCCTCAAGCTGCGCGAAGCTTTCGTGATCGAGGCGGAGGAGCATCTGCACGCGCTGACCTCGGGGCTGCTGGAGCTGGAAAAAGGCGCGGACGAAACGCGGCGCACGGAAACCACCGAGACGATCTACCGCGAGGCGCACAGCCTCAAGGGCGCGGCGCGCGCGGTGAGCCGCGATGACATCGAAAGCGTCTGCCAGGCGCTCGAAAGCGTCTTCGCGCAGTGGAAGCAAAACCCCGCTCCCGTCGCCGCGGAAACCTTTGACGTGCTCAATCGCGCGGTCGATCTCCTCGCGCGGCGGCTGCGGCTGCCCGACGCCGCCGTCGCCACTGCCGACCACGCGGAGATCACCGACATGATGCGCCAGCTCGGCGGTGGATCCGCACAGCCGCCGCCCGCCGCACGCACCACACCCGCTCCCGCGCCGGAACCGGAGCCGCCCGCCGCACCCGAAGCCGAGACTCTGCAGCTCGGCGGCGCGGTCCGCGTACGCATGGCGAAGCTCGACTCACTGCTGCGCCACGCGGAGGAGATGATCGGCGTGAAGCTCACCGTCGGCCACCAGGCAGCCGAGCTGCACGCACTCAGCGGCGTGTTCGCCGCGTGGCGGAAAGAATGGGCGGGCGTGCGCGACATCACGCGCAGCGGCCTCACCGCGCAGAGCCCCGCCGCCCTCGCGAAACTCGCCGGCTTTCTCGAATGGAACCAGGACTACATGCGCACCGTCGAGAAGCGCCTGACCACACTCGCCGCCACCGCCGCCCGCGACGAGCGCAGCACCGGCGCGCTCATCGACGACCTACTCGCCGACGCCAAGCGCCTCGTCATGCTGCCCTTTGCCACGCTGCTCGATGTCTTTCCGAAAATCGTGCGCGACCTCGGCCGCGACCAGCGCAAGGAGATCGCGCTCCACCTCGACGGACGCGAAATCGAAATCGACAAGCGCATCCTCCACGAGATGAAAGACGCGCTCCTGCATCTCGTGCGCAACTCCATCGACCACGGCCTCGAAGAGCCGCGCGTCCGCACCGCCGCGCACAAGCCCGCCACCGGTTCGCTCACCCTCGCCGTGACCCAGCTCGATGGCAGCAAGATCGAGATTCTCATTGCGGACGACGGTGCGGGCATCGATCTCGAAAAGGTCAAAGCCGCCGCGGTGCGCGCGGGCATTCTCTCCGAGGAGGAGGCCCGCAAGCTGGATGAAAAAGCCGCGCTCTCGCTCGTCTTCGCCTCGGGCGTTTCGACGAGCCGGATCATTACGGAAATCTCCGGGCGCGGACTCGGCATGGCCATCGCGCGCGAAAAAGTGGAGCGGCTCGGCGGCACCATCGCCATCGAAACAGCGCGCGGCGCGGGCACCACATTCCGCATCGTGCTGCCGGTCACGCTCGCCACTTTCCAAGGCGTCCTTGTCGGCGCAGGCGGCCAGACATTTGTGATCCCGACGGTGAAAATCGACCGCATCAAACGCGTGACGCATGACGAAATCCGCACGGTCGAAAACCGCGAAACCATCGTCCTCGAAGGCCGGATCGTCGCGCTCGCGCGGCTCAGTGAGGTGCTCGGCCTGCCGCCGCGCGCCGAAGCGGACGCGCACATCGAGGTCGTCGTGCTCGGCACTGCGGAAAATCGCATCGGCTTTGCGGTGGATGCGGTCATGAGCGAGCAGGAGGTGCTCGTGAAAATCATCGGCAAGCCGCTCGTGCGCGTGCGCAACATCGCCGGTGCCACGCTCCTCGCCTCGGGCTCGCCCGTGCTCATCCTCAACACCACCGAACTCCTCCAGAACGCCGTGCGCCTTTCCTCTGCACCTGGCCGCGCGCGACCCCGCAAGGCCGAGCCCGCCGCGCGCCCGCGCTCCATCCTCGTCGCGGACGACTCGATCACCTCGCGCATGCTTTTGAAAAACATCCTCGAATCCGCGGGCTACATCGTGACCGTGGCGATCGACGGCGTGGACGCGCTGACCGCACTGAAGACCCACGACTTCGACGCCCTCGTCTCCGACGTGGAGATGCCGCGCATGGACGGCTTTGACCTCACGGCGAAAGTGCGCGCCGACAAGAAACTCGGCGAACTGCCCGTCGTGCTCGTCACCGCGCTCGGCTCGCGCGAGCACCAGGAGCGCGGCGCGGAGGCGGGCGCAAACGCCTACATCGTGAAAGGCAGCTTCGACCAGAGCAACCTCCTCGAAGTCCTGCGCAAACTCGTATGAGCCAGCCGCCGCACTCCATCACCGTGCTCGTCGTCGATGACTCTGGCGTCAGCCGCGACCTGCTCACGCGCATCCTCCATTCCGAGCCGGGAATCCAGATCTGCGGCTACGCTCGCGACGGCCACGAAGCGCTCGTGCTGGCAGCGGAAAAAAAGCCCGACGTCATCACGATGGACATTCACATGCCGGGACTCGACGGCTTTGAAACCACGCGGCAGATCATGGAAACGCAGCCGCGGCCCATCGTCATCGTCAGCGCCAGTTTCAATGCGGGTGATGTGGCAAAAATGTTTCGTGCGCTCGAAGCAGGCGCTGTCGCCGCAGTCGAAAAGCCGCCGGGGCCCGGCGATCCCGCGCACGCGGCGCTCGCGCGGAGATTTGTCGAAACGGTGAAGGCGATGGCCGGCGTCCGCGTCATCCGCCGCTGGCCGCGGGCGCGCAGCGGAGCCCAGCGGCCCGCGCCCGCCCTGCCACCGCCGACGGCCGGGCCGCTGCGGCTCGTGGCGATCGGCGCGTCCACGGGCGGCCCGCCCGCGCTCCACCGGCTGCTCGCGGGTTTCCCGCAGCCGTGTCCCGTGCCGGTGCTCATCGTCCAGCACATCAGCGCGGGCTTCATCCAGGGTCTCGCCGAATGGCTCACCGCCACGAGCGGCATGCCCGTGCGCATCGCGCAGCACCGCGAACTCGCTGCACCGGGCACCGCGCTGCTCGCGCCCGACGGCTGCCAGATGGGCATCGGCGCGGATGGCCTGATCACCTGCGCGCCCGAGCCGGCCGAGCATGGGCTGCGGCCGGCGGTCTCGTTTCTTTTCCGCACGGTCGCGCGCAACTTCGGCCCGCGCGCGGCGGGCGTGCTCCTCACCGGCATGGGGCGCGACGGTGCCGATGAGCTGAAGCTAATGCGCGACGCCGGGGCCGTGACCCTCGCGCAGGATCAGGAAAGCTCCGTCATCCACGGCATGCCCGGCGAAGCCATCCGCCTCGGCGCGGCCATGCACATCGGCCCGCCCGAGCGCCTCGGGGCCATGATCCACACTTTACTCACTCCGCTCGTCTCCCACCCCGCCCCATGACTCCCGACTCCATCCTCATCGTCGAAGACAGCCCCACGCAGGCGCTCCGGCTCCAGAACTCGCTCGAAAAAAACGGCTTCACCGTGACCGCCGCCAGCGACGGCGGCGCCGCGCTCGCCGCGCTCGCGACGCTCCGGCCCACCCTCGTCATTTCCGACATCCAGATGCCCGGCATCGACGGCTACGAACTCTGCCGCCGTCTCAAGGCCGACCCCACGCTGCGCGACATCCCGCTCATCCTGCTCACCTCGCTCTCCGCGCCGCAGGACATCATCCGCGGACTCGAATGCGGCGCGGATAATTTCGTGGTGAAACCGTACGACGACACCTTCCTCCTCGCGCGCATCCGCACCGTCCTCGCCAACCGCGACCTCGGCCCCGCGGCGAACGACGCCGCCATCCCGATCCATTTTGCCGGCCAGACATACGAGATCACCGCGGGCCGCCGCCAGATCCTCAATCTGCTCCTCTCCACGTACGAGACCGCGGTGCGGACAAATACCGACCTCATCAAAGCGCATGAGGAACTGAAGGCCGCGCAGGCGCTCATCATCGAAACCGAAAAACTCCGCACCACCGCGCGCCTCGCCGCGGGTGTGGCCCACGAGGTGCGCAATCCCCTCGCGATATTGGAAATGGGCATGGACTTCCTTTCCAGCCAACCCATCGACGAGGCGGGGCAGGCCGTTTTCGAGGAAATGAAGGAGGCCGTGAAACGCGCCGCCGCCGTCATCAACGGCCTCACCGACCTCGGCTCGCCGGACAAGCTCGGCATGCGCGAGACCAGCCTCCACACGCTCCTCGACAGCGCGCTCGCCGTCCTGCGCGACGACCTCGCCCGCCAGCACATCGCCGTCGTCCGCCGCTTCGATGCCACGCTGCCGCAGCTCCGCGTCGATACCGCCAAGATCGGCCAGCTTTTCCTCAACCTCCTCGCCAACGCCCTCCAGGCCATGCCCGACGGCGGCACGCTCACCCTCGCCACCGGCCTCACCACCGTGGCCGCGGCGGACACCGCCTTCGACGCGGGCAACCGCGCCGGCGCGCAGTTCCACGAGGGCGAGCGCGTCGTCTTCGTCGAGATCGCCGACACCGGCACCGGAATCGCCGCCGAGCATCTCGACAAATTATTCGAGCCGTTTTTCACCACCAAGCCCACCGGCCAAGGCATGGGCCTCGGGCTCACCGTCGCGAAAAAAATCGCCGACATGCACCGCGGCCGCATCCACA
>JANXSB010000400.1 GCA_025352865.1 Chthoniobacter sp.
CGTGGATCTCCTGGTTGTGACCGTTCAAGTCGAGCGTGCCATCGACATACACGGTCGAACCTAGGGCGATCTGATTGTCTGTCGCCGCGGCCCCCGCGCCATACTTCGCCGTCGTTCCCAAGGCGATCTTGAGGTCGCCCGCGATGGCTGTCTTATTACCTGTCTTGCTCAGCGTGAGAATACCACCCTGCAGGTCGGTCAGGCCCGTATAGGTATTGTTGCTGCCACCGCTCAGAGTGGTCGCGGTATTCCCGACGAAAGTAAGCTTCGATAGCGGATTAAACTCACCGATAGATCCCGAGAAGTTCAGCCCGCCAGCCACGGTGTTGATCGTCGTGTCGAGTTGCCGGAGCGTCACGGTTCCAGTCGCCGTCAGCAGATCTGGTCCATTGACGGAAAAGTCCTTGTAGATGTTGGTTGTCTGGAAAAAGAACACCGTCCCACCGCTCGTATTGCCGATCACCACATCGTCATTTCCCTTGATCTCAAATGTGCTGTCGCCGAGCGCGCCGCCCGCGTTGATGTTGAGCACGCCGCCGTTGAGCGTCGTGAAGCCATTGTAATTATTGTTGTCATTCGTGAGCGTCAGCACGTCGCCGGGACCGCCGTTCTTGATGAGGTTGCCGCCGGGGAACACGCCATTATCCGTAATGAGGCCGTCCACCAATCCGGACATCACGGTCAGCGTGCCGCCAACAGCCCCGTCATCGAGCCGCACTTTCGTGTTCACGCTGGCATTGAGCGTCTTCACCGTCTCTTTGAACCCATTCAGATTAAAGATGCCGCTATTCACCAGCGTCACCGTGGCTGCGTCATTGGTCTGCTCGTTCTGTTTCAGGATCACCGTGGCGGTGTCCTGCACCTTCAGCCCGCCGCTGGGGATGGCATCGACGCCGGGGTTGTCCTTGAAGAGCGTGAGGGTCGCGCCGCCTTCCACGGTCGTCAGACCCGTATAGGTGTTAGCCAGCGGGCCGGAATAGACGAAGTTACTGCTAATGACCGGATCAAAGATGATCCCCGTGCCTGCGGCGGATTCGCCGACCGCGCCGTTGATCTCAAAGGTGTTCGTGTTTGTGCCCGTGATGGTATGGGTGCCAAAGAGCGTGACCGGCCCGGTGGCCTTGAGCGTGCCCACGCCGCCAAAGACCGGATCGACCGCAAAGTCCGCGTGGATTTCAATGGCATTGGCGAAGACGATCCCCGCGACGGTGCTGCCGAGCGTGGTTCCGCCAGGGGCGAGGTTGAAAATCTTCAGCGTGCCCGTGCCGAGCGCGAAGTTGTTATTCACATGCAGCCCGCCGCTGTTGAAAACCGTTCCGCCGGAATAGGTGTTCGCACCGGAGAGCGTCTGCGTGCCGGAGCCGACTTTCACCAGGGAGAGCACACCCGTGCCATTCTGGATGATGCCGCTGTAAGTCGTGGTTGTGTTATCACTGCCGGTCGTCAGCGTCGCGGCCGCCCCGTTATTCGTCACAAACGAGAGTGCGCCGCCGCCCGTGAGCGAGCCGATGTTGCTGCTGTTGCCACCGAGATCAAGCGTGCTGTTCGCATTGACCGTGAACGCAGAGAACTGCGCAAAGCCGGTAGTCGAGCCAGCCTTGAGCACACCCGCATTGACCGTCGTGGTGCCCGAGTAGGTATTGACACCCGAGAGCGTCCATGTGCCCGTCCCCTGCTTCACGATGTTACCGCCGCCGGGGCTGACGATGCTGCCGGCAAAGGTCGTATTCGTCGCATCGCCGTTGGTCAGTGTCCCGCTGCCGAGGTTGATCTGCGCCGTGGCGGATGCACCCGCGATGGAGCGGGTTGTTTCGCTGAAATTGTTCAGGTCGAGCAACCCATCGCTATTGATGGTCACCGCAACCTGACTGCCAATTTGCGAGCCGGAGAGCAGGCGGGTGACTGCGCTCAGCGGCGCACCCACGCTGTCGCCAATCACGAGCGGCCCAGTGCCGACCGCCCCGAAGGCCGCCACGTTATTCAGCAGCAACACGCCATTGTTCACATTCGTCCCGCCGCTGTAAGTATTCGCCGCAGGCCCGGCGATGGTGAACGTCCCCGTGCCCACCTTCGTCAGCGCGCCAGTGCCGCTGATAATACCCGCAAAGGACGTATTCGTGTTGTCATTGCCCGTGGTCAGCGTGGCAATGACAGGCGTTGCAACGCCGAGCTTCACGAAGCTCCCCGCCACCCCGGCCAGCGAGCCGATGCTTTGGCTGAAATCATTCACGTCAAACGTCGCGCCCGACGCCACGGACACCGGCGTGCCGATGGAAAGCGCGTTTGCGATACCCATCTGGAGAGTGCCTGTGCTGATCGTCGTCGCGCCCGTGTAGGTGTTGACACCGGCCAGCTTGAGCGTGCCCGTCCCGACCTTGGTCAGCGCGATCTTGTTAATCGGCGAGCCATCGGAAATCACACCCGCAAAGACCGTGCTCGTGTTATCCCCGTTCGTCGTCAGCGTCGCCGCGCCGACTCCGGTGTTCACGACCTTCGCCCCAGCCACGCCCGCCAGCGAGCCGATGGCCTGGTTAAACCCACCCATGTCGAGCGTGCCTGCCGCATTGATCGTCAGCGCCGAAGCCACACTAAAGGTGTTCGTCGCGCCGCCTTGCAGCACGCCCGCATTGATCGTTGTCGTCCCGGAGTAAACATTCGCGCCGGTAAAGGTTTCCGTGCCGGCACCCTGCTTGATGAGCGAGAGCTTTCCACCGCCGATACCATCCTGGATAACTCCCGAGAACCGCAGGTTCGCACCGTTGCCAAAGGTCAGCGTCGCATTCGCCGCGCCGCCATCCTGCACGATGCCGCCCGTTCCGCCACCGTCCGACAAGCCCGCGATCGTGTTATCCTTGCCGGCCAGCGAGAGCGTCCCGGCGCTCTGCACCACAAATACCGAGTTCGGACTCAGTCCGTTGGTTGACCCGGCACTGATCGCCCCGGCGGTGATCGTGGTCAGGCCGGAGTAGGTATTCACCCCGCTGAGCACCTGGGTGCCTGCGCCCACCTTCGTCAGGGAAAGCGACGCTCCGGCTCCATCGATGATATTGCCGGCAAAGTTCGTGTTCGTTCCATTGCCCCCCGTAGTCAGGGTCGCCGGCGTAGCGGTGCTGTTCTGCACGGTGCCGCCCGCGGTGCCCGCGAGCGAGGCAATGGTTTCATTGAACCCGCCAAGGTCCAGCGTGCCCGTATTGTTCACCGTAAATGCCGAAAAGCTGAAGGCATTGGGGGAAGCCGCGAGCAGCTTGCCGCCATTGATCGTCGTGGTGCCCGTGTAGGTGTTATTCCCCGCCAGCGTCTCGGTGCCCGTGCCTTGCTTCACGATGGCCAGCGTGCCGCCGCCGTTGATGATGTTGCCGTGGAAGGTCAGGTTATTCGCATCGCCAAAGGTCAGCGTCGCAGAGCCGATGGTGCTTTCCACCGTGCCGCCCGGCGCGCCGCTGTCGTTGAGCGAGAGGATGATGTTATTGTTACCCGCGAGGTCGAGCGTGCCGCCGGTGTTGACGAGCGTTGCCGAGTTCGGGCTAAAGGCGTTGAGCGCACCGGCTTGGAGGATGCCGCCGTTGACCGTCGTCGAGCCGGAATAAGTATTCACACCCGAGCCGGA
>JANXSB010000403.1 GCA_025352865.1 Chthoniobacter sp.
ATCCATTCGACCGCGCGCTGGCTGCCCATCTTGATGTAGCCGAAATCGCCGTCCGGTTTCGCACCGATCACGTAGGGCAGCGCGGAGACGAGCAGATGGTTGCTTGTCGTCACGCTGCGCCCGCTGTCGGCCTCGAAGCCTTCCGCGTAGAAAGTCATCGCGTAGGTCGCGTCGGCGAATCGTTCGAGTTTGAGGTCAAAACTAGCCGCGCCCTGTTCGTCGGTCTTCTCCTCGCCGAGATCCACGTCCTGCGATTTCACCTCCTTTTTCTCATCGTGCAGCCGGTCGAAGAAAGTGAAGCCGGGGAACTCCTCGAAACGAAACGCGGCAGGCGAGAGCGCGAGGTGCGCCTTGATGCGGCGACCGGTCGCGGGCGTGCCGTAGAGGTTGCGCAGCGTGATCGCGGCGCGCACGTCGTCGGGCGTGACCCAGCCGGATTTCGCGTCCTTCGAGAGGCGCGATTCGATTTTCATCCGGTCGGGGAGAAACTCTTTCACCACGACCGAAGTCTCGCCGAGAAGCAGCCCGCGTTTTCCATCGCGGACGAGATAGACATTGATCGCGTAACTGCCGGTCGGCGACTCGTAGGCGGTCTGGTAGCTCGTCTCAGCGAAGCCCATCGCGGGCAGCGCGAGCTTGCGCACCTGCACGCTGGTGCCGCGCGCGTCGATGATCTCGGTCTCGACGGGCAGGCCCTCGAGTTTGCCCGCCCAGTCGCGCTGTTTCACGATGAGGCCGATGCGGATTTCGTCGCCGGGCCGGTAGATGCCGCGCTCGGTGAAAACGAAGGCGTCCAGCTCCGCGCCCGAGCGGCTCTCGACGCCACCGGTGTCGAAGCGCGAGTAGTCGAGCTGCCGGTCCTCGCGGGCGTAGGGCATGAAGGCCACGTCGTTGCTGCGGCGCGCGACGAAGGCGACGGGCTTCTTTTCACGCGTGGGTTTGCCGAGCGAGGGAAAGGTCACGCGCCCGTCCGCGGCGGTCTGGCCGGTGAGGATCGGGACGCCGTTTTTCGCAAGCACGTCCACGGTTACGCCACCGAGCGGGTCGCCAGTTTTGATCGAGGCGAGAAAGACATCGCGGCCGCCGTCGGCGTTTTCTTTCATGACCATGCCGAGGTCGGTGACGAGGATGAAGCGACCATCGCCGACACGCGGCGCTTCGCTGTTTTCGTAGTCGCGCTGGTCGTTATCCTCGCCGTAGGCATCCGGGTCGTAGTCGTCTTCGGCATCGGCATCGGTGTTTTCCTCCGTATCGGCGGGTTTCTTTTTTGGCGGCTGCCATTCGCTGGCTTTGAGGAAAAAGAGGCCCTGCATCGCGCTGCCGCCGTCGTCCGAGGGCTTGAGATGTTTCGAGAAATCGAAGGCCGAGTAGTTCGCCTTGAACTTGTTTTTGACGTTGATCGACTGCCGCTCGATCGCGAGGCGCGCGATGTTTTCCCGGCCAAAGTGGTAGTTCACAAACTCGGGATTCTGGAACTCTCCGCGCGTCTGGCTGACGAGGTGGTTGATCTGGTCCGCCGGCACGCGCGCGATCTCGTATTCGATGGTCTTCACGCCGCGCGACTTGATCGCGAGCTTGCGCTCGCCATTGAGCGCGAGCACACCGCCCGCGCCCTGGATTTCGATTTCGCGCGGCAGCTTCGGCACATCAAACACGCTGGCGAAATCCTCGCGCAGCACAAAGCCGCCGAGCGCGCGCACGCCTTTGCCAAGCGTGACAAAAAGCTGGCCGTCGGTTTCGAGGCTGATGCGGAAGCTGTGCAGCGCGGAATTTTCCTTGCCCGACGGGATGAGCTTCACCGGCAGCAGCACTGCCTTTTTCAGCACTTCCTCGTCGATTTCCTCCGGGCTGCTCCATTTCTTCCCGTCGTCATCGTCCGCGTCTTTGGCCACGCGTTTTTTTGGCAAAAGAAAAACGTGGAGCGCCTTTTGGATGTCCTCGGATTTTGCTGCGCAGGAACCTTCGACAAGCACGATCTGCTCAGGCTCGCCCTCGTTGTTGCGGACGATGGTGCCGGTCACCGACTTGATGGTGAAGAAGCTGTAAAGATCGGGCACGCGCACTTTTTTCTCGATCTCGGTCAGCGTCACGACGCCGCCTTGGAGTGTCGGCAACCCTTTCTCCAGCGTGACGCGCACGAAGTCTTCGCGCTCCGGCAGCGTGAGCGCGCTCGTGCGCAAATACATGACGCGCTGATGCTGACCCGCGGTGAGCGTGAAACGCGGCGCGTCCTTTTTGAAAAGCTCCGCGCCGCCGATAACCGTGAGCTTCAGCCGCTTTTCCAACTCGACGGGATCGACGCGGTGCGTGAACTCAAACGTGGCCGTGACCTGCTTCACCGCCGGGTCCGTCGGGTCGGTATAAAACTCGATCTTCGGCATCGTCACGACAAAAGGCGGCGTCTGAAACTCGGGCGCGTAGCTGGCGAGCAGGATGTGCGACGGAAAGAGCGAGCGGTCGAGAATGACGCGGTACTTCCGATCCGCCGGCCAGTCCTGCCTGGGCTCGAAAACGAGCCGCGCATCGCCCATCCAGCGCCAGGTGCCTTCGACGGGCGGGTCCAGCCGGACGCCGGTAATGGACGGCGCAGGTGTGGCCGCGGGCTGCGGCTTGCCACGCTCCACTTGCTCCAGCTTCGCGACCGACGCGCCAAAGCGGATGACGAGCGGCTTCGGTTTCAGCTCCTTTTCCAGCGGTGTCACGCTTGGCGGCTCGACGACCACGCTGACCGTCACCGGCTTGGGGCGGTGCTGATATTCGTCCCACGCCCGCCAGCCGCCCACCGCCGCAGCGACGAGCAACAGCGCAAACAACGCGCTAGCACGCCGATGCGAGCGCATCCAGCCGACACACGTGCCACACAAGCGGCGAAGCCAGCCGGGAGGTTTCCAGGAGAGATCGCCGATCGAGAGAGAAATGAACTGCCGGATTTTGGTGAGCATGGAGATGAGCCGGCGGACACACGCCGCCTGCCATCCCATACGGAGTCACTGAACCAAATCTTTCAGCGATTTTGAGAATTGATGCGCGCCCGGGAAATCCCCGGCGCCTTTTCCAGCGAAACGAAAAGCGTGGGCAGTGAGGGGATCGAACCCCCGACCAACTCGGTGTAAAGGGGTTTCTTTAACAGTGTCTTTCGTTTTTTGTTGCACCTTATTGTTGCACCCTATAGCATCGGGCGATGAAAACGCCTCCCGCCAGCCAGACCGCCCCGAAATCGACACACAAAAAGCTCGCCAAAATCCCAAATGTGCCGGGGTTGCTGCGCCACGAAAACGGGCACTATTACGGGCGCTACAAAGTCAGCGGAAGACGGTCAACCGAAAAGCTCAAAACCGCAAACGGAAATCCCGTGACAGACCGCAAGCAGGCGGAAGCAGTCTTTGCGGCGCTAAAGGAAAGGCAGCGCGCTCCGAAATCGGAGAATATCACGTTTGAAGACCTTTGGAAAATCTATGCGGACAGCTACGCGGACAAGGCGGAGAGCACGCGGGACAATGTGGCTTGGGTTTATGGACAGATTGAGGCGGATTGGCCGAATGTGATTAAGCAGGAAGTCGGGACGATTAAGCCGATGGAACTAACCGCCTTTTTCGTCAAACGGTCGCAAGTTCTAAAGCCGTCTTCTTACAACGACACGACGGCGCATCTAAAGCGATTCTTTAAGCTGGCGGTCAATAACGGCTATCGTC
>JANXSB010000105.1 GCA_025352865.1 Chthoniobacter sp.
TGCCGGTCGAGACAGTTCTCCGAGACATTCAGTTTTCCGCCGACGAACCATTTCGCGAACGGCATCTCGGCACAGCGCGGCAGAACAAGGCGGCGATCATTTGGGAGGGCGAGCCGGGCGAAAAGCGCGTGCTGACTTACCAGCAGCTCCATCGCGAAGTGTGCCGTTTCGCGAATGTGCTCAAGCGCCACAAAATCAAAAAGGGCGACCGCGTTCTGATCTACATGCCGATGATTCCCGAGGCGGCGATTGCCATGCTCGCATGCGCGCGGCTCGGCCTCGTGCATTCGGTGGTGTTCGGCGGATTCAGCGCGGAGTCGATCAAAGACCGCGTGAAGGACAGCGGCGCGGTCGCGGTCATCACGGCGGATGGCGGCTTCCGGCGCGGGAGCGTGATTCCGCTGAAGGCGAATGTGGACGCCGCGCTCAAGGACGGCGGCCACGCGGTGAAGACGGTGATCGTTTTCCGCCGGGCGATGAATGACATCCACATCGAGGAGGGCCGCGACTACTGGTGGCATCGCGAACTCGAATACGTGGACGCGAATTGCCCGCCCGTGGCGCTCGACAGCGAGCATCCGCTTTTCATCCTCTACACGAGCGGTTCGACGGGAAAACCGAAGGGCATCCTGCACACCACCGGCGGCTACCTGCTCGGGTGCTATACGACTTGTAAGTACGTCTTCGATCTGCGCGACGACGACGTCTATTGGTGTACGGCGGACATCGGCTGGGTCACCGGGCACAGCTACGTGGTCTATGGCCCGCTCGCGATGGGCGCGACTTCGCTGATGTATGAAGGCGCGCCCGACTGCCCGGACAAAGGGCGCTTTTGGAAGATCATCGAGGAGTTCGCCGTCTCGGTGCTTTACACCGCGCCGACGGCGATTCGCGCGTTCATCAAATGGGGCGATGAGTGGCCGAAAAAACATGACCTTTCCTCGCTGCGGCTGCTCGGCACGGTCGGCGAGCCGATCAATCCCGAGGCGTGGATGTGGTACTACAACGTCATCGGCGGCGGGCGCTGCCCGATCGTGGATACGTGGTGGCAGACGGAAACCGGCGGGCACATGATTACGCCGCTGCCGGGCGCGACGCCGACGAAACCGGGCACGGCGACGCTGCCGTTCTTCGGCGTAGATGCGGTGGTGGTCGATGACCTCGGCAATGAGGTGCCGCCGGACACGATGGGCAAGCTCGTCATCCGCAAGCCGTGGCCCTCGATGCTGCGCACGATTTGGGGCGACAAGGCGCGCTACAAAGAGACGTACTGGAGCGAGTTCAAAGGGATGTATTTCGCGGGCGACGGAGCGCGGCGCGACAAGTTGGGAAACTTCTTCATCATCGGGCGCATCGACGACGTGCTGAACGTGGCCGGGCATCGGCTCGGCACGGCGGAAGTCGAGGGCGCGCTCGTCTCGCATCCGGCGGTCGCGGAGGCCGCGGTGGTCGGTCGGCCGGATGAGTTGAAAGGGCAGGCCGTGGTCTGCTTCGTGACGCTGAAGCAAGGTGTGAAGCCCATCCCCGAGCTGCGCGGCGAGTTGAAAAAGCATGTGCGCACGGTCATCGGGCCGGTCGCGACGCCGGACGATATTCGCTTTACCGAGTCGCTGCCGAAGACGCGCTCGGGGAAAATCATGCGCCGTCTGCTCAAGCAGATCGCCGCCGGCCAGGCCATCGTCGGCGACACCACGACGCTCGAAGACTTCAGCATTCTCGCGAAGCTCTCCGCCGTTCAGGACTAGGTGAATTTTTTTCTGCCAGCTCTCAGGGAACTGGCGCGAATCTATGACCGCCAGATCGGTCGCGCGAGTCTTTGGCTCGCCCGGCGGAAGCTGGCGCGCGCGGAAACGGACCTCGGTTTGCTCGGCTGGCAGCAGGCCGATTTCGAGGGCGAGGCGCAGCGGCATATTGACCAGTTGAGGAATGTCGAGCAGGAGCAGGCGCGGCAGACGAACGAGAGCGCGGCGCTCGGACTCGCGATCCAGCAGGGGCAGGAAAAGCGAGAGGCGGCGAGGAAGCAGTACGAGCAAACCCGCGCGGGATTGGAAGCCGAGTGGGAGACGGTTGCTGAGCCGGTCGAAATTGCGGAGCGGCACCTAGCCGCGAGGCGGAAAATCGACGTGGATTTCGACGGGCTTATCGCAAGCCTCGATCGGGAATCGGCCGAACTGCAGGCGCTACAAACCGAATTGCGCGCCGCGGAAAACGTGACCCCGGCGGTGCATGCGGAACTGAGCCGGTTGCGCGCGCGCATCGTGGCGATCCCAAACGCCCAAGCCGACCTGCGGCTGCGCTGCGTACAGGCCATGAACGACATTCGCGCGCTGGAGGAAACGCTCTCGCGGGGACGTCCGGTGCTCGCGGTGGCGTCGGAAAGGCTTCACACCCTCGACGAGCAATTCGCACGGACTGACGGCATACTGGAGCGGCAGATCGCCGCGCGAAAGCGGGAGAAGCAGGATGTCGAGGGGCGGATCGAGAATCTGGAGAAAGCGAAGAAGAATCCCTACCGGGAAATCGGCCAGGTACTGGCGGACAGCGGCATCGCGCCGATGAACCAGCCCGGTGCGCTCGCTGCGGTGCAGCGCTGCCGCAAGGTCGTCGCGCGCATTGTCCGAGACATTGCCGCTTCGTGCGAGGCCAGCGGTCGGGAGGACCGCGCGGCGCTGCAAAAATCGTGGGGTCTATGGGCCGGCGCGGTCACGGTTCTCGCGCTGGTCCTGCTCCTGGCGCGGCGCTGAGCGGGCGGTGGTGGAAGCGCCGCTACCGTGTGTGCGACTGGGACGGCGACCCGACGAAACGCGTGGACGCCGGTGGTGGAGGTGCTGTACGGCTGGCAGGATGAAAACGATCTCGGCTGCCTTCGCGTTCGCGTTTGTCGCATGAACTTCCGCCCGTCGAACCCGCTCTCGCCTTTGCCGGCAAGCCGTGGGCGCTGCGGCTCGGGGCGCTGCTCGTTGCGGCGTTTGTGCTGAGCGCGCTGCTGGCTATCATCGACCGCGATGCGCGCTTGAATCTCGAGGCCTCCAAGGATCGCGGTCCCGTTGCGGAGAAGCGCTGACGACTGGCGAGCATCCTCCCATTTCACGCAGGAAGCGCCGCGCGAGTTTTTTTGGGACAGGATTACAGGATTCTTTGGATGGACAGGATTTCTTCGAGTAGGAGCAATCCCATATCCTCCTCCTTATCCTCAAATCCTGTCCCCAAAAAAAGACGGTTGCGGGCTGAGCTTGCGCCTCGGTTGGCGCTACGCGGGCAGCGCCTTGCGGTGGATCCAGACGCTGTTCACGAGTCCGAGGCCAAACATGACCATGACCAAAAATGTGCCGCCGTAGCTGATGAGCGGGAGCGGCAGGCCGGTGATGGGCATGAGCGAAATGGTCATGCCGATGTTTTGATAAACGTGGAAGAAAACCTGCGCAGCGATGCCGATGGTGATGAGCAGGCCGAGTTCATCCGCCGCCTGATGCGCGGTGACGAGGCAGGCGAGGAGGAGCACGGCGAAAAGCGCGATGAGCACGACGCCGCCGATGAAACCGAACTGCTCGCCGATGGCCGTGAAAATGTAGTCGGTATGCACCGTGGTGCCGGGGATGAAGCCCTGCTCGACCTGCGTGCCCGTGGCCATGAAACCTTTGCCCGAAAAGCCGCCGGAGCCGATGGCGATGAGCGACTGGTTGATCGCCCACGCCGAGCCGGTCGGGTCGATGGCGGGGTCGATGAAGGCGAGGATGCGCTTGTACTGATACGGCTTGAGGAGGAAGCGGATGAGCACCGGCACGGCGGAGACGGCGATCAGCAGGAGCGAGATGATGTAGCGCTTCGGCAGTCCGCTAAGCAGCAGCATGGACATGATGACGGGCACCCAGACGAGCGTCATGCCGACATCGGGCTGCTTGAGGATGAGGAGCATGGGACCGCCGATGATCGCGCCGGTGAAGACGAGTTTCATCATCGGATGCAGCTTGCGGAATTGGCTGAGGAAAAGCGCGACCGTGAGCACACCGGCGATGACCGCCATCTGCGACGGCTGAAAAGTCATGCCCGGCAGACGCAGCCAGCATTTCGCGCCGCCGTGCTCCTCGCCCAGTTTGGTGTACGTGAGGATGACGAGGACGATGCTCAGGAGATACATGGGCAAGGCCGCCCATTTCACCCAGCGGTAATCGATCAGGCTCGTGACCATGAAGACCACAATGCCCGCGCCGACCCACACGGCCTGCTTGTGCCAGTAGCTTTGGGACAGGGCGTCGTCGCGAAAGGCGGAGGCGCTATACACGGCGATGATGCCGAGGATGCAGAGCCCGATGCTCAGACCGACGAGCACCCAGTTCATGCCGAGGAGTTTTCTGATGAGCGGAGTCATGGGAATTTCAGTTTTGAAGCAACGTCAGGCGAACTTGGGAACCGCGGCGAGCAGCTTCTTCGTGTAGTCGTGCTGCGGGGCTTCGTAGATGGCTTCGGCGCTGGCGCTCTCGACGATT
>JANXSB010000445.1 GCA_025352865.1 Chthoniobacter sp.
CAGCAACTCCGCCGGCAGCCGCGACGGAGCGCTCCCACCGCAGCCGGCCTGGGTGGGAATGACCATCGCGAAACGCGAATCGAACGCCGCGGCGAGGAGCGCGGTTTTGCCATTGCGTGAGTGGCCGACGGCGGCGACGCGCTTCGCGTCGATCTCGGGGGCGTATTGCAGCAGATAGTCGAGCATGCCGGAATAGCCTGCGGCCCAGGCCATGAGCGTGGCCGGTGCGTCGCCGGCGTCCGGCTTGTGGTTTTCCAGCGCCCATTTTTTCAACTGCTCGGACGCGGTTTCCTTGTCGTCCGGCAGCACATCGCCGCTGAAAAAAGTCGCCACCGCGTAGCCGCGGTCAATCGCCTGATCCAGCGCCCACACGTCCTTTTCCTTGCCGCGTCCGGCATCCGTCGCGGTGTGCGGCGGCACGCCGGGAAAACTCTGCGGCACCCACGCGGGCGGCTGGATCAGCGGGTCGTCGAGCAGGGCGTAGTTGCCGTTGAAATTCATCCCGAGAAAACACGCGACGGGTTTCGGGCGGTCATTGGGAATGACGATGAGCAGATGTGCATTTTGCAACCGATCGGAAGTTACGAGCACTTCGCGGAGCGTGGCCTTGCCGCCGAGCGCGGCCTTGTCTTCGCGAATCACATTTCCCGCCGCCGACATGCCCGCGAGTGGGCGGCGGCCGTACATGTAGTGCTGGAAAAGCGCGCGCAACTCGGGCGCGCGTTTCATTTCCCAGTCCTCGCGCGTTTTCACCGGCTGGCCGAGGAAAGTGGTGAGCGGGTCGGGCAGCGCGGCGCGCGCGGGGAGTGAGTCGGGTTCGGGAAAAAGTTTGGTGCTGGTGATGAGCGCGACATCGGTTTCCTGGGCCATGAGGAGCGGGGTAAAGCAGAGCGCGGCGAACGCGGCGGCGAGGTTAGTTTTTGCGGAGGTCATAGCAGAGGAGGACGTCTTGATCGCGGAGGTAAAGCCGGCCGCCGTGGATCACGGGGTGCGACCAGCTTTCGCCGTTGTGGCTGGCCAGCGGGAATGCGCCCTTTTCATGGTAGCCCTCGGGCGTCGCCTCGATGAGCGCCATGACCGCATTTTGGTAGCGGAAATACAGGTTCCCGTCCGCGGCGACGACCGCCGCCGATTCGGTGCCCGGCCCGCGATCCTTGTTCCAGACTACCTTCCCGGTCTTCCACTCGAGGCAGATGGGGAAGCCGTTGTTGTGGCCGGTGCCCGCGTAGATGTAGTCGCCGAGACGGATCATGCCGCCGTGGTGGTTTTGAAAAGTGGAGGCGTTGAGAAAGTACTGCTCCTGCACCTCGACGGGCGAACCCGGCACGCGACCGAGCGGCGCGGCGGCCCCGCCGCGCGCGGCGTTGAGCGCGGTTTCGATGCTGGCGAGTTCCGGCTTGAGCGCCTGCACGGCGGCGTCGGCCTGCGCGTATTCCGGCGTGCCGCGCTCCGCTTTTCCGCGCGCGTCGCGGCGTTGCGTGAGGTCGGCATTGAGCGACGCGAGCTTTTTTGTCAGCTCGGCGATCTTCGCCTCATCCTGTGCTGGAGCGGCTTGCGGGGCGGTGGTCGTTTTCGCGATCTTGAGCAGCGCTGCGCCTGCGCCGTAGCCGGTGGAGCAGAAAACATAGTCGTCCCACGCGAGCGGCGTCGGGATGTTCGCGGTGCCGTTCGCGATGCGGTTGTAGAACCACAGCACCTTTCCATCGCTCGCCGCCACGCTCACGATTCCGCGCCCGAGGAGCTGCACATACTGCCGCACACCCGCGGCATTGCTCACGACCGCGCCGGTGTAGCCCGCGCCGTCGCCGCCTTTGCTGCCGAGGTCCGGCAGTTCCGTTTTCCAAATCACCGCGCCGGTCTTTTTGTTCAGCGCCACGAGCGCCGCGTCCTTGCCACCGGGCGTGACGATGACCTTTTCACCATCGACCAGCGGCGACTCGCTGTAGTGCCAGCCCGACATCATCCTGCCGCCGAAATCGCGCTCGAAATTTTTCCGCCACACCTCGCGCCCGCTCTCCGCCTCCACGCACGCGAGATCGCCCTCCGTGCTGAGCGCAAACACCAACCCATCCGAAACCGTCGGCGTGCAGCGCGGCTCGTCTTTCTTGTCTCCCACCTTCGCCGCCCACAATTCCTTCTGCGTCGCGAGATCGAGCGCCACCACGTACTGCCCGTCCTTGCGCCCAGCCATCGTGAAGATTTTCCCGCCGGTGATCGCCACGCTCGAAAAGCCGGCGCCGAGCCCGGAGATTTTCCACGCGAGCGGCGGCCCGTCCGCCGGCCATTCTTTCAGCAGCCCGGTTTCCGCCGAGACGCCATCGCGATTCGGCCCGCGCCATTGCGGCCAGTCGCCGGGTGCGGCGAGCGCGGTGAGGGTGAAAAGCGGGAGCGCGAGGAGCGGGCGGGGGATTTTCATGGTGCGGGAAAGTTTTCGCGGGAGACGCTATCGGGCGCGCTGCGCGGTGGCAATGCGGGGTGGAGGGGGTGGTTGGAAAACGAACTGTCATCCTGAGCGGAGCTTCGGCTTGGCGAAGCGCAGTCGAGGGACCTCGAACTATTTTTGCGGGAAAGGTGGCGGTGAGATCTGCGCTGCTTCGCCTCACCACCTTCGCCCAGCGGAAATAGTTAGAGGTTCTTCGACTCCGTTTCACTCGCAAAGCCGAGTGGAACTCCGCTCAGAATGACGGTGTTTTCATACCACTACGCCATCCCGCAAACCCCATTCAATCTCCCGCCGCGAGGCGCGTCCGTGACGGCCGTGGAAGTGCTCACGCGAGCTGCATGACTTCCAGGCAGTGGCTTAGTCCGTGATCTCCAGCACCTTCCTCGTTCGGTAGTAATCCGTGATGATTCGCGAGTCGCTCGCGTCGGCGGGCAGCGCGCCGAGCGGTGCCGCCCACGCGGACAGTTCCTGCGCGTTCCGGTCGCGCCGGAACTGGCGCTCGCGCCAATCCGCCTCCCACAGTCGCGCAGGATGCGTTCGCGCGACTTCGCGCAAGCCGAGCCGCAGATCCTCGCGCACCTGCCCCGGCGGGAGAATTTCCGCGGCGTGGAGCAGGGCCGGCCAGGCATCGGGGCCGAGCGTCAATTGATAGGCGATATTGAAGTCGTAGCCCTGCCCGCGGGATGGCCCGCGCTCGACGTTGTAGCGGCAGACCCAGGCGATCACGTTGAGAAATTGCAGGACGAAAAGGAGCGCGAAGGTCGCCACGGCATTGCGCCAGATCAAATCCGCCGCCGCGCGTCCGCGCCGCACATGAGCGCAGAGAAAAATAAAACCCAGCGTGACGAGCAAAAGGAAGCAGGCGACGTACACGCGCTTCGCCGTCATCTCCTCGGTATCGACATAGAGTTTCAGCCGGAAAAACACCCCGGCGAGCAGCACCAGATTTTGCGCGATCCACGCGAAGGCGAGGCCTTGCAAAATGCGCGACTGAGTGATCTCGCCGGCCTGCTGAAAAAGGACCGAGAGCACGAGGCCCGCGAGGACGGTGGCGGCGATCAGGCTGTTCACGCCTTCGTGCAGAAACTGTTTCCCGTTCATCCCCTCCGGCACCGCGGTGTGCATCCAGAGATAGATCACGTCGATCGTGTTCACCGCGAAGAAGAGCGCGTTCAGCGCGGCGAGGATCAGCGCGCTCTGCCAAAAGGCGACGCCCGCATCCGAGCGCCGCCATTCCGGCGGCGGCTGCGCCCAGCTCCGCGGCACCGTCGCCCCCGTGCGCGGGCGGATGAAGACGAGCGCGAGCGTGGCGAGGAAGAACCAGAAAAGGATGCGTAGAATCGAAAAATCGAAGCTCTGGAACCACTCCCGAAGATGGGTGCCGAAGCGACCGAGATACTCCGCGAAGATGCGGTTGCCGGAGGAGAAGACGATGGCGAAAAGGCCGAGCAGGATTGCGGCGGGCAGCCCGATGCGAATGATCCGCGCCAACCGACCTCCGAGGCGGCCCGTGGTGCCGGGCTTCGAGAGCGGCTGCTCGTTGATCGCCCGCCCGAGCCACACCCACCGGCCCAGCGCGCCCGCCCACGCGACGAACGACTCCGACCAGCGCGCCCAGCCCGCCCGCAGTTGCGGGTAGGAAAGTTCGGCCATCACAATCGCCAGCAGGGCCGTGAGGACGGCGATGTTGGTGAACGACATTTCCACCGCCGTCTGCCAGGCCGAGGCGAGCAGCAGCGCGAAGGGCAGCAGCACCTGCGGCTGCAGCGAAGCGCGCCCGTGCCGGAGCAGCATCGCGGACGCGACCGCCACGATGTAGAGCGCCAGCGAAAGACCGGGCGCGTGATTCCAAAAAAGAAAGTCACCGAGGACGACAAGCCCGCCGGCGGCAAGGAGTGTCGGCACCAGGCGCTCGCCCTCAGAAAGCGCGCAGGGTTTCACGGGTGGAGGCGGAACGGGGAGCGGAGGAGGAGGCATCGCGCGAGAGAATGAGGCAGCCGTTCGACAGCAACATGGTAAGCGCGTTCATCCGCGCCAAGGAATGGCCGCCGGAAGGGACGTTCCAAAGCTCCACTTCGGAAACGGGGCGGAGATTCCCCTAATTCTTCTTCTGCTGCGCGAGGGTGAACCAGTCCGGGCCGCTCGGGGCGCTGGCCAGCTTTGCTCCGCCGGCATTGCCACCGGTGAAGCGCTGCACGTCGCGCTGGCCAGCTTCGGATTTGCGGTCGCCGCGCGGGCCGATCTCGACTTTCGTTTTGAGCGAAAGGGCGATGCGTTTTCGGGCGTGGTCGATTTCCATGACGGTGGCCTGCACGCGCTGGCCGACCTTGAGCACGTCGGCGGGATTTTTTACGAAGTCGTCGCTCATCTGGCTGATGTGGACGAGGCCGTCCTGATGCACGCCGATGTCCACGAACGCGCCGAACGCGGTGACATTCGTGACGATGCCGGGGAGCCGCAGGCCGGGCTGGAGGTCTTCCATTTTCTCCACGCCTTCGGCGAAAGAGAACGCCTCGAATTGCTGGCGCGGGTCGCGGCCGGGCTTGGCGAGTTCTTTCAAGATGTCCTGCAAAGTCGGGAGCCCAACTTCTTCGCTGACGTATTTCTTTGCGTCGATTTTCGCGCGCTTCGCGGAATCGCGCAGCAGGTCGAGCACGGTGCAGCCGAGGTCCGCGGCCATTTTATCCACCAGCTCGTAGCGCTCGGGATGCACGGCGCTCGCGTCGAGCGGGTGCGCGCCGTCGCGGATGCGGAGGAAGCCGGCGGCCTGCTCGAAGGCCTTCGGCCCGAGCCCCGTGACCTTCTGCAATTCCTTGCGCGACTTGAACGGCCCGTGTTCGTCGCGGTGCGCGACGATGTTCGCGGCGACGCGCGCGTTCAGCCCGGAGACGTAGGCCAGCAGATGCTTCGACGCGGTGTTGATCTCGACGCCCACGTTGTTCACGCAGCTCACCACCACGTCGTCGAGCGTGCGCTTGAGCGCGTGCTGATCCACGTCGTGCTGATACTGGCCGACGCCGATGGACTTCGGATCGAGCTTCACCAACTCCGCGAGTGGGTCCATGAGCCGCCGGGCGATGGACACCGCGCCGCGCACCGTCAGGTCTTTGTCCGGGAACTCCTCGCGCGCCACATCGCTTGCGGAATAAATCGACGCGCCGCTTTCACTCACCATCACAACCGGGATCGCCGCGGGCAGGCCGAGCTTCTTGATGAAAGTCTCCGTCTCGCGCGAGGCGGTGCCGTTGCCGATGGCGATGGCTTCGACTTTGAATTTCGTCACCACCGCTTTCACCATCGCCTCCGCCTCGGCCAAATCGCGCGCGCCCTTCTCGGGATAGATCACATCGTTCGCGAGCAGCTTTCCCTGCCGGTCCAGCAGCACGACTTTGCAGCCGGTGCGAAAGCCGGGATCAATGCCGAGCGTGACCTTCTGCCCTAGCGGCGAGGCGAGCAGCAACTCGCGCAGGTTGTCGGCGAAAACGCGGATCGCTTCCTCGTCGGCGCGCTTCTTGAAGAAAGTGCGCGCCTCGCCTTCCATCGCGAAACCGAGCAGCCGCTTGAAGCAATCCTGCACCGCGAGCCGCACCTGTTCGGACGCGGGCGCTTTGCCTTTGACGAACAGCCTTTCGAGCACGCTGACGGATTCGATTTCATCCGGCACCAGCCGCGAAAAAAGGAAGCCCTCGGCCTCGCCGCGCCGGATCGCGAGGATGCGGTGCGACGGCGCTTTTTCCGCCGGCTCCGTCCAGTCGAAGTAGTCTTTGAACTTCGCGCCCTCCTCCTCCTTGCCGCTGATGACCTTCGATTTGATCACGCCTTTCGTGAGGTAAAGATTCCGCAACTGCGCCCGCGCCGTGGCGTCGTCATTGACGCGTTCCGCGAGAATATCGCGCGCCCCGGCGAGCGCCGTGGCCACGTCGGGCACGCTGTATTTTTTCGCATCAATCTCGATCTCCGGCCCGACGAATGGCCCCGCCGCCGCCTGCGGATCAGTCGCCGCATCCTGCGTCCACAAAAGCTCCGCGAGCGGCTCCAGCCCTAGATCCCGCGCGACTGTGGCCTTGGTCTTTTTCTTCGGACGAAACGGCAGGTAGATGTCCTCCAGCGTCGTCATGGTTTCCGCCGCGTCGATTTTAGCGCGCAGCATTTCCGTCATCAGCTTTCGCTCGATGAGCGAGCCCACGATGGACTCGCGCCGCTTGTCCAGCTCCTCCATTTGCTCCAGTCGGTCGCGGATCGCGGTGATCTGCACCTCATCGAGTTCGCCCGTCTTTTCCTTCCGATATCGCGCAATGAAAGGCACCGTAGCGCCCTCCTCCAAAAGGATCGCTGTCGCCGCGACTTGGCGCGGCTGGAGCTTCAGTTCGGTGACGAGTTTGGCGAGGTGTTTTTCAATCATAGCGTGGCAAAAGGCCGCGTATGATGCGCGGCAAAAACGCGGAGTCAACCGCGCGCGAATTGCGAAAAGTGGCGTATGTCGGGCGGTGGGCCACGGCTGAAAACGGCGGGCTGGCCGAAACGCCGGTTAGTGCGAAGATGGATGATAATTATTCTTGCCCCGTGCGCGACGGTGGCACAGTTTCCCCGCTCACCCACGTTGGTTTGCCCTGAAGGCCCAACACCACCCTATAAGAACCATGAACAAAATCATCACCCTCTCAATCGCGGCGCTCGCACTTATCACTTCCGCCCAGGCTGCGACCATTCCATTCATCCTCACCGGAACTGCTGGCTCTGGCCTGCGCGTCGGCAATGAGCCCGCCTCCTCCGGCACCGGCAGCGGCGGGGTCAACGGGCCCGGGATCAGTTTCGACACGGTCTCGCTGGCGCTCGCGATCAATGTCGCCTGGGGATCGGCCTTCGGCTTTACCGATCTCACCGGTACGGTCAATAACCAGCACATCCACGGTCCGACCGCGGCGAACAACGGCAGCGGCTTTACCCAGACGGCTGCTGTCCTTTTCCCCCTCACGACCGCCATCAATGGGGCCACGGGCGGCAACATCTCCAACACCGTCACCCTGACGGCTGCGCAACAGACGGATCTTTTTAACGGCAAGTTTTATCTCAATCTCCACACTCCGACCAACGCTGGTGGCGAAGTGCGCGGCTTTCTCGTCCAGGCGGCTCCTGAGCCCGGTGCAGCCGGCCTGCTCGGCCTCGGCACCCTGCTGCTCGCCGCCCGCCGCCGCCGCGACGCGCTGGCCTAAACCACCGCACTCAGCACCTCTCCGCAACGCGCCTCTCCGGTGAAAACTGGCGGGGCGTTTTGCTGCGCCGCTGGAAATGCTGAGTCAGCCGTGCGCGAGATTTACTAAACTATCATTCTGTTTTGATCGCTTCGTCCGAGGCGGTGGCTAGTCTCGCTGGCCGATGAAATCCCCCGCATTCCTTTTCGCCAAAAGCTCCGCCGTGCTCGCGCTGGCGGCGCTGGGGCTGGGCGGTTGCGTGGCCTATCACGCGGCGCCGCTGACGGTAGAGCAGGGCGCGGCGGATTTGCAGGGGCGCAGGCTCGGCGGGGGGACGTGGGATTGCGACCGGCTGTGCACGGCGGCGCTGGAGCGGCACCCGGATATGGAAATCGCGCGGGCCAAGCTGGCGACGGCGCAGGCGGCACTCATCACCGCGGGCGCGCGGCCCAACCCAACGGTGAGTTTTTCCGCGACGAATATTTCGCGGCTGCTCGGCGGGGCGTCGCCGTGGGCGAACGGTTTCACGCTCGATGTGCCGATCGAGACGGCGGGGAAACGCGGGCAGCGCGTGGCTCAGGCGCAGGCGCTGCTGAATGCGGCGACGCTCGACCTTTCGACCACGGAGCGCAACGTGGCGGCGAAAGTGCGCAACAGCTTTTTCGCACTCTCCGCGGCGCAGCAGCGCGAGGAACTGCTCGGCTTGCAGCAGACCGATCAGGAGGAGTCGGTGAAGCTGTTCGACGCGCGCATCGCGGCGGGGGAAATCTCGCGGATGGAATCGCTGCAGGCGCGGCTGCAGTACAATCAAAGCCGGCTGCTCGCGCGCGACGCCCAAAAGGTGAAAGGCGAGGCGCGGGCCACGCTCGCCGCAGCGCTCGGCATGTCCGTGCATGCGCTGGAAAAGGTGAGGCTTTCTTTCGCCGGACTCGATTCCCTGCCGCCGCCGCCGAGCGAGCGCACGCTTTTCCGGCAGGCGACGATCGAGCGCTCGGATGTGCTCTCCACGCTCGCGCAATACGCCGCTGCGGACGCGGCGCTGCGGCTGGAAATCGCGAAGCAATGGCCCGACCTGCACCTCGGCCCCGGCTACGCCTACGATCAGGGGCAGAACAAATGGA
>JANXSB010000455.1 GCA_025352865.1 Chthoniobacter sp.
GTCCTCGACCTCGGCGGCAACGTGCGAAAGCACCCCACGCTTTCCGGCACGACTCACAATGTCTTCGGCATTCAGGTGGGCGTGAGCATCAATCTCTTCATACGCCTCCCGCGGAAAAAAGGGGCGAGGCGGAAGGCGAAAATCCGCTATCATGCCGTGCCGGTTCCTTGGACGAAGGGGGAGAAATACGGCTTTTTGGACAAAAAGAAATCCATCGAAGGTGTGAAGTGGGAACTCATGGAGCCGAATCGCCGCCATGACTGGCTGACCAATGACAACGACGAGGAATTCGGCAAGTTCACTCCGCTCGGCAGCAAGGATACAAAACAAAACGGCGGCAGCGGTCTGCCGACGATTTTCCGCACTTACTCGCTTGGCGTGTCCACCAATCGCGACTCGGTGGTCTATGATTTCAACGCGGAAACGCTCGCCAAGCGATGTGAGCAGTTTGCCGATGATTACAATGCGGAACTTGACCGCTGGAAGAAAAAGGCGAAGCCACCGAAAGACCCAAAGAAGCTCGCGCAGTATGTGGATGACTTCGTGAGTTACGAGCGTGTCAAGTGGAGCGAGACACTAAAAAAAAGACTTGTTGAGCAATCGGAGGCGGAGTTTTCGCCCGACCGGATATTGGAATCGCTTTACCGGCCATTCACAACGATGGCGCATTACTATGCTCCAATGTTCGTTGACCGTGGCGGTTCGTTCTCGGAGTTTTTCCCCACCAACCAGGCTCGGAAAGAGAATTCGATAATTTGCGTCAACCTAACGGTCGAACGCCCATTCGTCGCGTTGGCTACAAATAAAATCCCGAACCTTGTGGCAACGGCAGGCTTTGGTTCGGCGACCTATTGTTTTCCCCTCTACACCTACAACGCCGATGGAAAAGAACGCCGCGACAACATCCCTCGCTCAACACTGGATAGTTTCGTCATCCACTATGACGACGCGAGCATCACGCGGGCGGACATTTTCCACTACGCCTATGCCGTGCTGCATCACCGGGAATATCGAACGCGCTACGCGGAGAACTTGAAACGCGAACTGCCGCGCATCCCATTTGCGCCGGATTTTCACGCGCTGGCAAATGCGGGAAAGAAACTCACCGAACTCCACACCGGCTACGAGCGCGTGAAGCCGTGGAAACTTCAGCGCATCGAGCGCAGGGACACGCCCCTCGACTGGCGCGTTGTGACGATGAAGCTGACGAAGGAGGGCGACGCCGTGCTTTACAACGACCACTTCACCTTTGCCGGCATCCCGCCCGAAACCCACGAATACCGCCTCGGCAACCGCAGTGCGCTCGACTGGATCATCGACCAATACCGCGTCACGCGCGATGCCGCGGGCAACTTCGCCAGCGACCCGAACCGCGAGGACGATGAGGAATACATCGCCAACCTGCTGGCCCGCATCGTGACGGTGAGTGTGGAAACCGTGCGGCTGGTAAAATTTCTGCCCGCGCTGGGCCTGCCGTGAAACGTCCGTCCGGCTCACGCCGCTGCCCGAGCAAGCGCGCATCGTCGCCCCGGTTGGACGCGCTGGACGCCGAAGCCCGCGCCGCCCGCGCCACCGCCAACCATCGGCGCGTGACCGCCGCGAGCGTCTTCACCGCCGCCCTCTTCCAAGCGACGCCGGATTTCACCAAGAGCTGACGCCATGTTGCGCTCCACCTCGCTCGATCGCGTCCGCTCGGACGCGGAGCCGTTTGATTTCGCGGTGATCGGCGGCGGGGCGACCGGGCTGGGGATCGCGGTGGATGCAGCCTCGCGCGGGCATCGGGTCGCGCTGTTTGAGCAGGCGGATTTTGCGAAAGGCACGTCGAGCCGCTCGACGAAGCTGGTGCATGGCGGCGTGCGCTATCTGCGGCAGGGCAATGTTTCGCTCGTGCTGGAGGCGCTGCGCGAGCGCGGGCGGCTGGCGCACAATGCACCGCATCTCGTGCGCGATTTGGAGTTCGTGATTCCGACGTACGCGTGGTGGGAGGGGCCGTTCTACGGCATCGGCATGAAGGTCTATGACGGGCTCGCGGGGAAGCTGGGCTTCGGGCCGTCGCGGCATCTGAACCGGGAGGAAACCATCGCGCTGCTGCCGACGATCGAGCGCGAGCATCTCACCGGCGGCGTGATCTATCACGACGGCCAGTTTGACGACGCGCGGCTGGCGGTGAATCTCGCGCAAACTGCGGAGGCGCTCGGCGCGGCGATGCTGAACTACTGCCGCTGCACGGGACTCGTGAAGGAGCGCGGCGTGATCGCCGGCGTGGAAATCCGCGATGAGGAAACGGGAGAGGAATTCACGGTGCGGGCGCGGGCGGTCATCAATGCGACGGGCGTATTTGTCGATGCCGTGCGCCGGATGGACGAGGCGGCGGCGGTGGAAATGGTCGCCGTCAGCCAGGGCATCCACATCGTTTTGCCACGCAGTTTTCTCCCCGGCGAGACCGCGCTGATGGTGCCGAAAACCGCCGACGGGCGCGTGCTCTTTGCCGTGCCGTGGCATGGCTGCGTGGTCGTGGGCACCACCGACACCGCACTTCCCTCGCCCTCGCTCGAACCGCGCGCGCTCGACGAAGAGCGCGATTTCGTGATGGAACACGCGCGCCGCCATCTCGCCAACGATCCCACCGATGCCGATGTGCTCAGCATCTTCGCCGGCCAGCGCCCGCTCGTGCGCGCGGGCGGCGGAAAAACGGCGGCGCTTTCGCGCGATCACACCATCGTGGGGAGCGCGAGCGGGCTCGTCACGATCACCGGCGGGAAGTGGACAACCTACCGGCGGATGGCAGAGGACGCGGTGAACCGCGCGGAGATCGTGGCAGGCATCGAAACCCGGCCCTGCGCAACCGCGGAATTACCGATCCACGGCGCGACCCACGAAACGACTTGCGAGGAAAATCTTCGGCCGTACGGAGCCGATGCCGCAGCCCTCGCCGACTTACTGAAAAGCGAGCCGCGGTGGATGGAGCCGCTGCATCCCGCGCTCCCCTACCAGCGCGGCGAAGTGGCCTGGCATGCGCGGCACGAGATGGCCCGCACCGTGGAGGACGTGCTCGCCCGCCGCACCCGCGCACTGCTGCTGAATGCCCGCGCCGCAATCGAAGCCGCGCCCATCGTCGCGCGGCTGCTCGCCGCGGAACTCGGGCGCGACGCGCCATGGGAGCACGCGCAGGTCGCGGCCTTCACCGCCCTCGCCCGCGGCTACGTTTTCACCGACCCCGCCAGCCGCGCGGCCCCGGTCGCTCAGCATGGTTGATCACCCTTCCATATTGTGCGCGGGCCTCCATCGTGCTATAAAGCATTGTAATGTTTGGCTGGCTTCAAATAAGAAATTCTAAGCCGACCGCAGCGGTCGCCGGGGAGCCGCGAGGGGGTAAAAGGGGGCTCGCGCCACGGGTGCCCGCCGCCGGGCGAGGGGCCATGCACATCGACACGGACACGCTGAAGCCGCACCCGATCCTCTCGCTTCTCCCCGTCGGCGCGCTGGAGCGGCTCATCGCCGAATCCGCCATCGCCGAGTACCCGAAAGGCACCGTCATTTTCCACGAGGGCGAGCCGTGCGACGCGATCTTTCTCATCATCAGCGGGCGCTGCGAAACCCGCACCAACGGCCTCAATGGCGGGAGCCGCGTCGAGGAAGTCTTCGGCCCCGGCGACAC
>JANXSB010000494.1 GCA_025352865.1 Chthoniobacter sp.
CCGGACAGACCGCCGAGCCCGATCGCGGTGAAGACCAGCGCCGCCCACTGCACGGCGGTGCCGAGCGCCGCCTGCGTGCCAAGCTGCCCGAGCACCACCTGCCAGCCGCGGACTGGCAAGGTCTGCAGCAGATCCATCGCCGCCAGATCGTAGCGCAGATACGCCGCGCCGGTCATGGTATTGCCAGCGAGCACGATCAGGAAAATCGTCCCGCCGATGATGCACAGCGCCATCGAGAGGCCGGTGGATGGCCGCAGCGCCGCGAGGGCCGCCGCGAGCGCCAGACCCGCGGCGAGCAAGAGCCCCCAGATGCGCAGGGTCGAGCGCCCGCCCGCGTAGAGCAGCGCTTTCCAGACGAAGGCCATCGCTTTCCAACCCCCGGGTCGCAGGAAAAAAAACGGCTGCCTCGCGCCGCGTTGCATGAGCTTGATGCGCGAGTCGCCGCGCCGCATCGCGGCGAGCAGATCGGCGCGTTTTTGCGCCAGCGCGATGGACGCCTCCTCAAACGAAACATCCGCCCGCAGCACCCACCAGTAATGCAGCGCGAGCACGCCCAGCGCCGGCCACAGCGCCCGCGCAAACGCCGTCCAGTCCGCGGCGAACCACGGACGCACCACCAGCCGGAAAGGCAGCAGCAGCCAAGGTCCGGGGCCGGCGAGCAGCACGCGGTCGAGGTAGCCGGAAAGCGCATCCGCGCTCCGCAGCGCGGCCAGTTCCGGCGGTGCGGGCGCGAGATTTTTCCACGCCACGAGCGCGCCCGCGAGCGCCACCGCACCCGCGAGCAGCGCCCCGCGGCGCTGCCAGTTCGCCATGCCCCGCTCCATCAGCCGCGTGAGCGCAAACGACGCGCCGAGCCGGTGCAGCGCGAAGACCGAAATGATGATCCACCACCCGGCGAGATGCAGCCAGCCGCTGCCCGTCGCGCCGCGTCCGGTGAACAGCGTCATCAGCGCCGCGAAAATGAAGATGGGAATCTGCGAGGTGAGCAGCTTGTAGCGGAGGAGCGCCCGGCGCGTCAGCGGGGCGGGGAAAAGCGTGGCGATTTCCGCCTCCGAAAACATCAGCGCCGTGCGCTTCCCCGGCATGATCCACGCGAAGCCCAGCACCGCCGCGAAGAGCACGAGCGCGCCGAGGCTTTCGCCCAAAGCCGACGCTCCCACCGCCATGCCCGGCGTGCCTTTTCGCGAGAGAAAAAGGAACCGGTAGAAATAGCCATAGAAATACAGCCCGCCGAAGATCGCGCCGAAAAGATACTTGGGCCGCTTCAGCCGCACGAGCCGCTGCCTCAGCGAACCGGCGAGCGTCCGCGTGTAGAGATAGAGCAGCGCGCGGTTCATTGCCCCGCGTCCGCGCCCGCGAGGCGGATGAAAACTTCCTCCAGACTCGCGTTCGCATCGCCCGCGAAGGCGCGGATTTCCTCCAGCGTCCCATGCACCACCTTCACCCCGCGCTTGAGGATGAGCACATGCGAGCACACCTCCTCCAGCAGGTGCAGCAGATGCGAACTGATGATGATCGCCGCGCCCGCTCGCGCCCGCTGCACGATCAGGTCTTTCGTCCGCCGGATCGCCAGCGGATCGAGCCCCGTCAGCGGCTCGTCGAAAAACATCACCCTCGGCGCATGCATGAAGCCGCAGGCCAGCGCGACCTTCTGCTTCATCCCGCGCGAAAGCTCGGCCGGCAGCAGGTCGGCTTTGTCCGCCATGTCCAGCTCCGCGAGCAACTCGCGCCCGCGCACCGCCGCATCGGCGACCTGGTAAAGTCGCGCGGTGAATTCCAAATGCTGCCAGACCGTGAGGTAGTCGAAAAGCCGTGGCTCGTCGGAGAAGAAGGCCAGCTCTTGCTTCGCGGCCAGGGGCTCGGTCGCGAGTGCGTGGCCCGCGATGCGGATCGCGCCCGCCGTCGCTGGGATGATCCCCGCCAGGCAGCGCAGCGTGCTCGTCTTCCCCGCTCCGTTCGGTCCCACCAGACCCATGATTTCGCCAGCCCGCACCCCGAACGACAAGTCCGCGACCGCGCGGAAATCGCCATAAAGTTTGGTGAGACCTTCGACTTGGATCATGGGGCGCGGCGGAACCTACCTAGCGCAAACGCCGCTGACGAGCAAAGTAGGCAGCCTTTCCAGCGTGCGCGGCATTGTGGAAAACGCAGAGGCGCAGAGACGCAAAGGACGCAGAGTCAGAACGGATCGCGAAAGCAGTTCTCTGCGCCTCTGCGCCTCTGCGTTTTCCAAAAGCACCGCCCAAATCACTCGCCAACCGCCGCTTTTCCTGCTCACTTCTCCGCCCGCATGCGCGTCACCCTTTTCATCCCGTGCTTCATCGATTCGCTCTACCCGCAGGTCGGCGTCGCGATGGTCAAAATCCTCGAACGTCTCGGCCATGAAGTCGATTACCCCGAAGGCCAGACGTGCTGCGGCCAGCCGCCCTTCAACTCCGGCTATTGGGACGAGGCCCGCGCCGTTGCGGCCCCGCAGCTCGCCGTTTTTCGCGATGCCGAGGTCGTGGTCTCCGCGTCCGGCTCCTGCGGCGCGATGATGAAAAAATTCTACCCCGAGCTTTTCCAAAACCGTCCCGAGGAAGCCGCCGCCAAAACGCTCGCCGCCAAGACCTACGAGTTCTCCGACTTCCTCGTGAACAAGCTCGACGTGCGCGATGTCGGCGCTCGATTCGAGGGTCGCGTCACCTTTCACGACGGCTGCCACGGCCTCCGCGAACTCGGCGTCCGCGAAGCGCCGCGCGAACTCCTCCGCGCGGTCAAGGGCCTCGAACTCGTCGAGATGGGCGAGGGCGAAGCGTGCTGCGGATTTGGTGGAATGTTCGCCGTGAAATTTCCGCAAATCTCCACCGCGATGGCCGAGGTGAAATGCAACTCGATCCTCGAAACCGGCGTTGAAACCGTGGTTAGCAACGACTCGAGCTGCCTCATGCAAATCCAAGGCTGGCTCAACAAGAACGGCGCGCGCGTGGTGAAGAGCATGCACCTCGCGGAAGTCCTCGTGCAGCAATGAAACGACCTCTCCAAATATCCCCATGAACCCGAAATTTTTCTCCGTCGTCTTGCTGCGCTCCTGGACCGAGCCAAACCTCGGCCCCGTCACGACCATCCAAATCCTCGACGAACCCGACGCCCCCGAGAACGTGAGTTTCGGCGACATCAAATAACCCAGCGATTGCCGTCCACCGGCACGCGAAGTAAACTCCGCGCCATTATTTCCGCACGCACCGCTCCCCTAAACTTACCATGAAACCAAGACTGTTTATCGGCTCCTCAAGCGAAGGCTTAGCCACGGCTGAATACCTAAAACAACGTCTCGCAAAAGACTTTGACTGTGTAATTTGGGATGACGGACAGGTGTTTGGCTTGAATGTGTCATATCTCGATTCGTTACTAAAAGCCGGCAGCATGTTTGACTTTGGCATTCTTGTTGCCACCAAGGACGACAAAACCACATCGAGGAAAAAGGAGTCTGACTCTCCCCGTGATAATGTCGTTTTTGAATTTGGTTTGTTCATGGGCCGACTGGGGAAATTCAGAACTCTGATCCTGCTGGAAAAAGGCACCAAGCTTCCGAGCGACATGAGCGGTATCCATGTGTCGCAATACAGCAGCGGCAAGACTGGTCCCAACCGCGCTTCGCTGGATAAGCAAATCGCAGTCATTCGCAGCCACATTCAAGAGCGAAACAAATTGCAGGAACTCGGATTGCTGCCATCGACCGGCGTGGCAATGGGCTACTACAGCAACTTCATCGGCCGGGTCTGTGAATATCTCCGGTCAAAGCAAACCGAAGTAATCGATGGGGCAAGCTATTCAGCGTTTGAAGTGCAGATTGTGATTCCAAAGAGCCTTGAGCGCAACATGCAGGGACGGGCGGCGGACTACTTTAAGAAACACGGATTCCGCGAACATACATTCACACCTTCCACAGGCCGGGAGATCAAGACAACCATCGCTGCCGCCAAGAAACCACGCGGCAAACTGTTCATCTGCGACATGCCCACCACGCTGACACCTTTGTATGACGCCATTGAGATGTATCTGCAAAAGGGCCACACAGGAAAATCGAAAGAGCAGGAATTGATTGAAGCCCGTGAGCTGAATAACTTTGTCGCTGTCCTCAAGGCTAAGGTTGCCGAAGACTCCTTTTGCAGCCAGGCAGTGAAGTTTGTTATGGAGTGACCCAAGCTGGAAGCTCGCCTTCCGCGGTGTGTGTTGGCAGGAATTGCCGCCCGCCGCATGTCGGCTGCACCTTCCCTACGCCCGATGACCGCCGCACCCGAACCCAACCAACAATTTCACACCGACGCCGACCGCACGACGGCCGATGACCCGCGGCGCGCGGCGGTGCGAAAGGCGCTGGGCAATTACAAGACGGCGCGGGGGAAGACGGAGAGCGCGTTCACGAGCTGGCCGCATGCGCGGGATGCGGCGGCGGCGATCAAGTATGAGGGCGTGAACCGGCTCGACGTGTACCTGCGCGAGTTTGAGGAAAAGTTCACCGCGCGGGGCGGGAAGGTTTTCTGGGCGAGTAACAGCGCGCAAGCGCGGGAATACATCCTCGGTCTCGCGCGGGAGCGCGGGGTGCGGTCCATCGTCAAATCGAAGGCGATGACGAGCGAGGAAATCCATCTGAACGCCGCGCTGGAAAAGGAGGGTTACGCGGTCGTGGAGAGCGATCTCGGGGAGTTCATCCAGCAGCTCATGCACGAGCCCCCGTATCATTTCGTCTTCCCGTGCATGCACCTGAAGCGGGAGGAAATCAGCGCGCTGTTCGAGCGCGAACTCGGCAGCGCGAAGACGGATTCGCCGGAGGAGCTGACGATGATCGCACGGCGGTTCATGCGCCGGCATTAC
>JANXSB010000514.1 GCA_025352865.1 Chthoniobacter sp.
GCGAGTCGCCGGAAACAGCACGCGAGTCGCGTGCTCCACCCGGGAGCCGCCGTCGCTTGCCAGCGTGATTTTGATGCGTGAACCCTGCGTAGCGTGAACCCTCCGCCCGCGCTACGGCAGCACGCGCGCGATTTCGTCCACGCGATAGCCGAAGCCCGTCGGCCCGAGCGTGGAGAGATCGAGCACGCCGTTGCGCCGCTTGAAAAGTCCCGGGTGGATTTTCTCCTCCGGCAGCGATGCCGCGGGCGAGAACTGCATGCCGTTGCTCTCGACGCCCATGATCGTGCCCGCGTGCGCGGCGAGCGTGACGTGCGGGATCTGCGCGAGCATCGGGTTGGTGAGATCCTGCACCATGAGCGTCATGCCGTTTGCGCGCGCCCAGGCCTGGCTGAGCAGCGCGCCGGTGAGCGTCTTGCACGTCTTCAGCGCGACGCCGCTCCAGCCGAGTTCGCGTCCGAGGCGCACGAAGCGCCAGTCGTGCGCGCTCTCGTCGAGGAAGAGCGGCTTGCGCGCGCTCACGCTGCGCACGTCAATGCGGTTTGCCTCGAGGTCGTACGGGAACGGCTGCTCGATGTAGAGCAACATGCCGTAGATGCGCGGCTCGCTCGCGAGCAGGCGATCGAGGATTTCGCACACGTATGCGGGATCGGTCACGGTGCAGTTGAAATCCGCCGTGAGCCACTCGCTGCCCTCCTCGATGGCGATGCGCCCGATGCGCACGATGCGTTCGTAGTCCCACGCGGCGTCGGTGCCGCGGAGTTTGATCTTCAGGCAGTTCAGTCCGTCGGTGCGGATCCAGTCGCGGAGCAAAACGGGGTAGCCGTCCTTCGGTTCGTTGCCGGTGAGATCGGATTCTTCGAGCGGATCGAGTCCACCGATGAGGTGCCACACTGGCACCTGCACTTTTTTCGGCCGGAGAAAATGCGGCGGCCGCAGTCCCGCGAAGCGCGCATCGCCATCGAGAAAATGCGCGAGGTCGGCGGTGAGAAATTCCTCGCCGAGCGTCTCGAAGACCGGGCGCTGGAGCAAATTTCCGAATGCATCGAACACCGCGAGATCGAACAGCGAGTGGCACACGAGCGCGGCGAGATGCGGCATGGCCGCAGTCGAGAGTTGAGGGTTGAGCGTTGAGAGTCCGGCGCTCGACGCTGCGCGCGCGTTCTCCCCGGCGAGCAAAACGTCGAGCCTCGTGCGCTGGAATGCGTCGCCGATTTCCATCGGATGTCCCGCGAGATCGAGCGTCGGAAGTTCCGCTGCGATCGTTTTGCAAAAATCCGCCATGCGCTGTTCGCGCTCGTCCCACGAGAGCGGCGAGGGCCACACCCACGCGACGCTCAGCGGCGTCTCACCCCAGCCCGTCGCCGTGCGGCCCGCGCGATCCTCGACCGTCACGCGCACCCGCGCGCACAGCGAGCGCTCGACGACCTGCGCGCCGAATTTCAGCGGCATCCGCAGCGTGATCGGGATGAAGTGAAGCTGCGCTTCGCGGATGCGGATGTCGGAGGTCTTCGGCATCCGCGCACGCTGTCGCGCCGCTCCCGGTGTGGCAAGCCGCCGCGCCGACTTCGCCAAGGCTGACGCACCAAGACGCCGTGGTTGGGGATTGCGCCCACGGCGGCGAGGCGCCGCAACAAAGTAGGCGAGGTTTTCCAACCTCGCGCGGGAGGATGGGCGAAGGCGGCGGCGCGGAGCGCGGGGAGCACGGGAGCACGGGGAGCACGGGGAGCACGGGGAGCACGGGGAGCACAGGCGGCCCGCCTGTGGTTTGCGGCGGCCGGCCGCAAACGTCGGACGTCTCACGGCGATCGAATTTCGAAAGGCACGTCCCTGTCCGCCGCAAACATCCATCTCGGCGCGCGCATGTTTTCAAAATCGCGCGTCCCGTTGCCCGGTGTTCCCGGCGGGCCGCCTGCGCTCCCCTCGCTGTGCTTGCCCGCGCGAGGCTGGAAAACCTCGCCGACTCTACTTCGCCTTCTCCAGCGCCTTGATGAACGCCTTTGGCCCGCCCTCCATGTAGCCGAGCTGTCCCTTCTTCACCCCGCTCGGCGACGTGATGATGACCGTCGGGTAGCCATTGATCTGATACTTCTTCGCCAGCGCCTCGTTCTGCTTCTGCGTCGCCTCCGCCAGCTTGAAGCTATGCGGGAAATCCACCTCCACGAGCACCAGATGCTTCGCCGCATAGTCCTTGAACTCCTGCGTGCTGAACACCTCCGCATCCAGCTTCTTGCACCACCCGCACCAGTCCGAGCCGGTGAAATCGAGCAGGATGCGCTTGCCATTGGCGCCCGCCTTGGCCTTCGCCAAATCATCCATCCAGCCCTCCTTGGCGGCAAAGGCGGAAGTCGAGAGAGCAGCGAGCGCGATGAGGGAGAGGA
>JANXSB010000527.1 GCA_025352865.1 Chthoniobacter sp.
TCTGGCCTTGGTTCTGGAGCGGTTCGGCTCCGTGGGAGAGCGCTTCGATGCCGGCGATTCCGCGCTCGTGGAGAAAGGCGGCTTTGCCAACGAGCACAGCGGCACCGTCCACCACCGCGCTTACGCCGCCGCCGGTTGTGGATTGAAAATCCGTGGCCGTCCGCGTGACCAGGCCGCGCTCGCGCGCCGCGGCGATCAAGGCCGCCGCCAACGGATGCTCGCTCCCCTGCTCCACCGCCGCCGCCACGCCGAGCACCTCGTCTTCGGAAAAGCCGTTCGCGGTCACGCATTGCTCGAAGCGCGGCCGGCCCTCGGTCAGCGTGCCGGTCTTGTCCACGACAACGGTGGTCACTTTTTCCAAACGCTCCAGCGCCTCCGCGCTTTTCACCAGTACGCCCGCCTGCGCGCCGCGACCGACGCCGACCATGATCGACATCGGCGTCGCCAGTCCGAGCGCGCACGGACACGCGATGATGAGCACGGCGACGGCGTTCGCGATCGCATACGCCAAGCGCGGCTCCGGCCCAAGCCACATCCAAAGCGCGAAGGTGAGCACCGCCGCCGCCAGCACCGCCGGCACAAACCAGCCCGCCACTTTGTCCGCCAGCGCCTGGATCGGCGCGCGGCTCCGCTGGGCCTGCGCGACCATCTCCACTATGCGCGCGAGCATCGTCTCGCTCCCCACGCGCTCGGCGCGCATGATGAAGCTGCCGGTGCCGTTCAGCGTCCCGCCCGTCACGGCATCGCCTACGTCTTTCGCCACTGGCATGGGCTCGCCGGTGAGCATGGCTTCATCCACCGCCGAGCGCCCGTCGGCGATGACGCCATCGACCGGGATTTTTTCGCCGGGGCGCACGCGCAGCCACATGCCCACGGCGACTTCGGCGAGCGGAATGGTGCGTTCCTCGCTGCCCTCCACCGCCCGCGCGGTCGTCGGCGCGAGCCCGAGCAGCGCCCGCAACGCGCTGCCGGTACGCTGCCGCGCGCGGAGTTCCAACACCTGCCCGAGGAGCACGAGCACTATGATGACCGCCGCACTTTCAAAATAGAGCGCCACCCCGCCGCCGTGCCGCAGCGCATGCGGAAAGAGCCCCGGCGCGAGCAACGCCGCCGTGCTGCAGCCGAAAGCCGTGCCCACGCCGATGCCGATGAGCGTGAACATATTCAGGTGCCCCGTCCGCACCGAACGCCACCCGCGCGCGAGCAGCGGCGCACCCGCCCACAGCACCACCGGCGCGGAAAGCGCGAACTGCGCCCAGCGCGCGGCATCGCCCGCGAGCCATGCGGGAGCGCCCGGCACCATCGCACCCATCGCCAGCACGAGGACCGGCAGCGCCAGCACTGCGCCGAGCCACATCCGCCGTGTCATGTCGCGCAGTTCGCCACCATCATCTTCATCGCCGCCCACGGACTTCGGCTCCAGCGCCATCCCGCACTTCGGGCACGCTCCCGGATGATCCTGCTCGATCTCCAGGTGCATCGGGCAGGTGTAGATCGTTTTCGCTTCCGATTTCCAAGCTGGGTTGCGTTCCAACGCCATGCCGCACTTGGGGCAGGTGCCGGGTTTGTCCGATTCCACGCCGGGACACATCGGGCAAAAATATTTCATCTCCACGGATGGCTGCACGTTTTGCTCCGCGTGCTCGTGGTCGCCGCAGCAGGAATGTGCCGGCGCTTCCGCTGGCGGAGATTCGGGGTGTTCGTCGGCGCTCATGTAAAGAGCATCAGCGCACGATCTCGGCCTTCAGAACAGGCGCATCCTTGCTCCCGGATTCCCACACAATCACGGCGAAGCTGCCATCCGGCGCGGCGGCGAGGCTGGCGGCACCGCCCTTCGCATCGAGAAGTCGCGGCGTTTCACCCGGCAGGCGGACGAGCAGGCCAGCTTTGCTTTGCCACGCAAGCACGACGCCGCGGCTGGTGCTGGCGATCGCGGCATCGCGACCTTCGCCGAGCGATTCTTCGGGCGCACTGGGGCGCGCGCGATAGAGCGTGCTGTCGCGCCGCCACACGGTGAACGGTTTCCCCGGTTCAGCGCGCGGAAAGCTGATGCCGCCGCCGTCCATCGGACACGCGTTCAGTTTCCAAGTGCCGGTGCCGAGTTTCTCCGTCGGGCCGAAAGTCTGTCCGCCATCGCGGCTGAGCGCGGTGTAAAGATCGCGCGCTCCGCCCATGGAATTGCGCCACATCGCAGCGAGTTCCCCGCCCGGCCCAAACGCGAGACTCGGCGCGCAGCATTGGCAGATGGAGCCGTCGGGCGACTGGTAGATGCGCGCATCCGGCTCCCAGCTCGCGCCGCCATTTTTTGACAGCGCGCCCCAAAGCTCCGTGCCGCCATTTCGCAAATCCAGCCACGCAACGGCGACACGCTCACCGCTCCCCGCCATCGCATGCAGGCCCTCGCGCGCGGACTTCGGCGCGGTGTTCACTTTCGCCGGTCCCTTCCAGCTCACGCCGCTGTCGGCGGAAGTCCACGCCAGCAAATCGCCGCCTTCATGCGAGATGGCCGTCACGACCACGCGCCCACCCGCGACCGCGATGCGCGGCCCGCGGTGCATGCCGAGTGCGAGCTTTGGCAGCGCGCCGATTTTCACCGGAGCGCGAAACGTGCGCGCATCGTCGGTGGAGAGCGTGTGGTAAATCGCGCCGTCCTTTTGCCCAAAGACGACATGAATTTCGCCCTTCGCCTCGACCGCGACCTGCGGCTGCAACGCCCCTGGCAAACTCGGCGGAACAATCTCGACCGACACGGCAAAGGCGCGCAGCGACAGAATCAGAATGAAACAAAGGCAGCGCAGGCTCGGCATGGGATTTCAATAATGGTGTTCGACTGCTTCCGCCATGCGCAAGTCGCCCGCCCCAGGAAATGACCTATACCTCCCTTTTCGAGACTTTGTTTGCCGATCCGAAAAACATCGGGTTTGCGAAAGGAACGTGGTTCGCGCCGTTTAACTTTCCCGACGTCTTCCACGTCATCGCGCTTTTGTGGGACACCGACGACACAGTCACGACACTCGTGGACGGAAAGCCGTTCGTGAAACGAAAATACAAGTGAGTTTACAAAGACGGCCAGGACGCTCCCTACGCGCACGTCCTGATGAACCTCGCCATCGGCGGCCAGTGGGCCGGGCGGCACGGGATCGACGCCGCCGCCTTTCCGCACGCAGGCTATTAACTCGGTGATTAAACAGGTGGCACTTCGCCTCTTAATCTTAATCTTACTCGTAATCTTAATCCAAATCCGCACAGGGATTACGAGTAAGATCAAGAGGCGAACTGCCACCTATTTAGTTGCCGGAGTAATATCTCGGCGTCGAGAAGCGGGCAGAGATGGCGACCCGCAGCCCTAGCGCAACCTAGTATGTGGCGGCCAAGCGCGGCCAAGTCAAAGCGCTGGCCGAAGGGTTGGTCAAAGAACTGACCGTGCAGTTCGAGCGGCGCAAAGCGTAGGTGCGGGCGCGAGTGGAGCATCCCTTTCATATCCTCAAAAACCTCTTCCGGCAGCGCAAGGCGCGCTCCGGGGGACTGGCCAAGAACACCACCCAGTTACATAGCCTCTTTGCTCTGGCGAACCTCTACATCGCCCGCCGCAGTCTGTCGGGCACCGGCCACAGCGTGAGATCACACCAAGACCCATGAAAAACGCCCTGTCATCACTCCACGCCATCGTTTTTCAGGCTCCGTTTGACTACTCCGGCGTCCAACTCTTTGAGCCGCTGATCCCGGTGCCTACTCCAGCGCGCCCGCCAGTGCTGCCTGCAATTCGGACAATCCAACCGGTTTGTGCAGGTACCCGGCCGCGCCGCAGTCGCTGACAAAGGGGTGATCGCGCTCCATCCGGCCCGAGATCAAGATGACGCGCGTGCCCGGCTTCCGACTGAGGAGCGCGTGACAAACGGTGAGTCCGTTGCATCGCGGCATCTGGATGTCGAGCAGCACAGCATCCGGCGCGTGCCGCGCAAAGCTTTGAATCACCGCCAGGCCGCCGCCCGAAACCGTGTCAACGACTTCGTGTCCACAGGCCACGACGCAATCCGTCAGCACCGTCGCGAGATCACGATCATCGTCGGCGACAAGGACGCGCATAGCTCTGGAGGGGGAAAGCTATGCCGCCAGCAGGAATTTCCGCACCTCGATGAACGCCACCATTTCCAGCAAATCGTCCACATGGAAAGGCTTCGTCAGGATCGTCCCGTTCACGCTCTCGATGAATTCGTTGACCTTCTGATTGTTCCGATGCCCGGTCATGAAAACGAAGCGGTCGCACAGGTGCGGACGCATGCGCTCGACCGCGCGGAAAAACATGTCGCCCGGCAGCGTGGGCATCATCATGTCGCA
>JANXSB010000546.1 GCA_025352865.1 Chthoniobacter sp.
CGAACTGGTCGAGCGGTTTCATGCCGACGATCTACAACGGCGTGCGCCTGCGCGCGGCGGGCGATGCGATCCTCGATGTCGGCAGCCCCGCAGGCATCGACGCGAAACTCCAGCGCGACACGCTCGATCTCATCGGCACGCTCAACCGCGAGCGCATGCAGCGCGACGGCGACCCCGAGATCGCCACGCGGCTGGCAAACTATGAGATGGCTTTCAAACTCCAGACCTCCGCACCGGAGCTGATGGACCTGAAAAGCGAGACCAAGGAGACGCTCGAACTCTACGGCTGCGATCCCGACAAGCCGTCCTTCGCCCGCGCCTGCCTGCTCGCGCGGCGGATGATCGAGCGCGGCGTGCGCTTCGTGAACATCTACCACGAAGGCTGGGACGCGCATTCCGACGTGGCCGGCAATCTCCGCGACAACTGCGGCAAGACCGACAAGGCCAGCGCCGCGCTCGTGCAGGACTTGAAACAGCGCGGTCTGCTCGACGACACGCTAGTCATCTGGGGCGGCGAATTTGGCCGCACCCCGATGGTCGAGACGAACCCCGCGCTCGGCCGCGCGATGGGCCGCGATCATCATCCGCAGGCCTTCACCATGTGGATGGCCGGCGGCGGCGTGAAACCCGGCCTGACCTACGGCGCGACCGACGATCTCGGTTTCCACGTCGTCGAAAACCCGCTCCACGTTCACGACATCCAGGCGACGATCCTGCACCTCCTCGGCTTCGACCACGAGCGCCTCACCTACCGCTTCCAAGGCCGCGACTTCCGCCTCACCGACGTGCATGGGCAGGTCGCGAAAGCACTGCTCGCCTAGCGCCGCAAATTGAACGAAAGGGAATAGCTGCCCGTCCCACGCCTCCAACGAAACACTGTGAAAACCCGCTTCCTCGTCCTCCTCACCGCCACGCTGGCCATGCTCGCGCTGGTCAGCCAATCCGCCGACAAACCCAAATCCATGCCTGCTCCCGAACCCGCTCCTGGTCTTGAACGCGCCGTCATCGGCGGCGGCTGCTTCTGGTGTCTCGAGGCCGTCTTTGAGCGGCTCGATGGCGTGAAAGACGTGGTTTCCGGCTATGCCGGAGGGCACACGGAAAATCCGACTTACGAGGAGGTCTGTTCGCACACCACCGGCCACGCCGAGGTCGTGCAGATCGACTTTGACCCGAAGAAAATCACCTACGAAAAACTGCTCGATGTTTTCTGGCACGCGCACGATCCAACCACGCTGAACCGCCAGGGCCACGATGTCGGCGACAGCTACCGCTCGGTCATCCTCTACCGCAGCGACGCGCAGAAAACGGCGGCGGAAAAATCGAAAGCCGCGCAGCAGGCGGAGTGGAAAGACCCGATCGTCACGCAGCTCGCGCCGCTGAAGATTTTCTACAAAGCCGAGGTCAGCCACCAAGACTACTATCGGCTGAACGGAAGCAAGAACCCGTACTGCCAAGCGGTCATCCGTCCGAAGGTCGAGAAGCTGGAGGAAAAGGGAATCATCCCGAAGCGGTAAAGGCGGCGCGGGTCACGCCTCGGCGGAAAGCACTTTCTTCAGCACCCTCAAAAGCGTTTCCGCCGTGTAGGGCTTGGGCAGGAAGTGGCGCACGCCGAGGTCGGCGGCTTTGGCGAGGTGGCCGTTGGCCATGAGCCCGCTCGCGCCGATGATGCGCACTGCGGGGTTCATCTTGCGCAAGACCTGGATGGTCGCCAGGCCGTCCATCACGGGCATCATCATGTCCGTCAGCACGAGGGCGATTTCCGCGCCGCGCCGGGCGTAGATGGCCACGGCTTCCACGCCGTCGGCGGCGGTGAGCACGCGGTAGCCAAAGGCCTCGAGGGTCAGTTGCGTGACCTCGCGCACGGCGGGCTCGTCGTCCACGACGAGGATGAGTTCGCCTTTGCCGCGCGGCATTTCCGCCTCCTGCGCCACCGCCGTGGCGGGCGAGGGCTCGGTCTGCGCGGGCAGATAGACTTTGAAGGTCGCGCCTTTTCCCGGCTCGCTATAGGTGCGGATGAAGCCGCCGTGGCTTTTGATGATGGCCAGCGACGTGGAGAGGCCGAGGCCGGTGCCTTTGCCCACCTCCTTCGTGGTGAAAAAGGGATCGAAGATTTTCTCCATGATCTCCGGGGTCATGCCGGTGCCGCTGTCCTCGACCTGGAGGAAAACGTACGGCCCCGGCCGGGCTTCGGCATTCAGGCCCGCGTACTGCGCGTCGAGGGCGATGTTCTCCGCCGAGAGGGTCAGCGTGCCGCCGTGGGGCATGGCGTCGCGGGCGTTCACGCAGAGATTGAGCAGCACCTGGTGGAGCTGCGTGGGGTCGCCCATCACGGTCCACAGACCGTGGGGGACGATGGTGCGCACCTCGATGTGTTTGAGGAAAGTTTCGTTGGCCAGCTTTTCGAGATCTTGGATGATATGCTGCACCTGGATCTCCAGCCGCCGGCCCTCCACCCCGCGGGCAAAGGACAGCACCTGGCGCACCATGTCGGCCCCGGCGCTCGCGCTCTTGCCGATGATCGAGAGCAGCTCCTGGCTGTCAGGATCGGTGAACTTCATCTTCAGCAGTTCGAGCGAAAGCAGGATCGGCGAGAGCACGTTATTCAGATCGTGCGCGATGCCACCGGCCAGCGTGCCGATGCTCTCCATGCGCTGCGCACGGAGGAACTGCTGCTCGAGCTTTTTCCGCTCCGTGATGTCCTGCACGATGCCCGACATCCGCACCGCCCGGCCCCCGGCGTCGAGCTCATGGCCGCCGGCCGCCCAGATCCACCGCACTTCGCCATCGGTGCGGCGGATGCGGCACTCAAAGTTCCAGTGGGTCTGCGCCGCCGTGGCCGCACGGAAGCCCCGGTCCACCTCCTCGCGATCCTCGGCCACGACATGTTCGAGGAACATTTCGTAGGTCCACACCGGCAGCAGCGTCTCATAGCCGAAGATGCGGTCGTGAATCGGCGTGCGGTACGCGGTGTGGTTCAGCAGGTTTAGCTCCCATGCTCCGATCTGGGTCGTGTGCAGGGCAAAGTTCAGCCGCGCCTCGCTCGCCCGCAGCGCCTCCTCGGCCGTTTTCCGCGCGGTGATGTCGCGCGTCACGGTGGCAAAAAACTTCGGCTGCCCCGCCTCATCGCGGATGCAAAAACTCGTGCGGGAGACATCGATCAGCGCACCCGTCCGCAGGTGGCGCAACTGCATCTCGCCCTCCCACACGCCCTCTTTCAGCACGGTCGCATTCACCGTATCGCAGAAAAACGCGCGCCATTCCGCCGGCACGTAGTCCGTGAAATGCAGCCCGCTCACGTCCTCGTCCGCACCTAGCCCGATCATCTTCCGCCCGCCCTGATTCAGATAAGTGACCCGCCCCTCCATGTCCGCCGTGCCGATGAAGTCCGGGCTGTGCTCGATCAGCAGCCGGAGATCGTCGCGCTCCGCATCCGCCCGCTTTCGCTCGGTGATGTCCACCGCGAAACCGATCACACCGATGACGCAGCCCGTTTCATCGCGATGCGGCACCTTGTCCGTCAGCAGCCAGCGCGGGCCGTTCGCCGTCTGGATCTGTTCTTCCTGCTGGCGGATTGGCTCCCCGGTGGTCATCACGCGCAAATCATCGGCGCGGAAACGCTCGCCACCGGCGATCCCCGCCTCTGCGTCTGACTTGCCAATGCGCGCTTCCGGCGGCACGCCCGTGAGCCTGGTAAATTCCCGGTTCACGCGCACAAACCGTCCCTCGAAATCCTTGTAAAAAATCATCGCCGGCACCGCATCGAGCATGAACTCCAGCTCGCGCGCGTGACGCGCGGCCTCATCGGACGGGAGTGGGGCAGGAGTCATGGAAAGTGTCGGCTTTGGAGCGGCGGCGCCGCGGCCATGTTTCGATAAACCCTGCGGTGCCGTCTGCCAAGTGAGCAGTCGCCACGCCCGCGCGCTTTACCTTTGCCGGGCCTCGGCTAGCTTCGCCGTCCTTTTCCGCAAAGCCATGCTCACAGCCGCCCAAATCCGCCAGCAGTTCCTCGATTTCTTCCGCGAGAAACAGCACACCATCGTCCCCTCGTCCTCGCTCCTGCCGGACTCGCCGAACCTGCTCTTCACCAACGCGGGCATGAACCAGTTCGTCCCCATCTTCCTCGGCGAAACGCGCTGCCCCTACACGCCCGGACGCGCCGCCGACACCCAGAAGTGCATCCGCGCCGGCGGCAAACACAACGACCTCGACGACGTGGGCCTCGACACCTACCACCACACCTTCTTCGAGATGCTCGGCAACTGGAGCTTCGGCGACTACTTCAAAAAGGAAGCCATCGAGTGGGCTTGGGAGCTGATCGTCGGGCGGTGGAAATTCCCCGCCAACCGTGTGTATGCCACCATCTACCAGCCCGACAAAGGCGACCCCGCCGAACGCGACGAGGAGGCGTGGGGGCATTGGGCGGAAAAGTTCCGCGCCGCCGGGCTCGATCCCGCCGTCCACATCGTCAACGGCAACAAAAAAGACAACTTCTGGATGATGGGCGAGACCGGCCCCTGCGGCCCCTGCTCCGAACTCCACATCGACCTCACCCCCCTCGGCGATACCGCCGGCTCCCTCGTCAACGCCGGCGACGCCCGCTGCATCGAGATCTGGAACCTCGTC